>CBIMJO010000292.1:0-8813 GCA_966244135.1 uncultured Actinocrispum sp.
GGCAAGAGGGGCACCCACCCAGCCGATGTGGCGGTCGAACAGCCTGCCGCGCCCGCGACCGTCCAGTCGCACACCTTCACTGTCTGCTGTGGAGGGGTGTTCGGGATGGCCGTGCACGGAGTGGTCGTACCGCTGCAGTTCTTGCCCTTGTAGGTGACCCGCAGGTTCTGGGCGCCCACAGGGACTCCAGTGAACCCGGCATACCAGTCGGTCGCGAGCGCCGTGACGGTGGCGTTCACCGCGTGGGTGGCCGCGGCGGTCCCGAGCTGTCCGCGGGCCACGGTCCAGGTCGTCGTGCCCTGACCGGCGGTCACCTGGAGCACCTCGTTGTCGATCCGCACGAAGAAGGTCCCGGCGGCCGGGAAACCCGTGGCGGAGCCGACGGTGATCGAGGTCTGGGCGGCCGTGGTGGCCGACGGCCGGGTCGTCGTCCTCGGGTTCAGCTGGTAGTAGGTGGAATCGTCCGCACCGAGAGCGCTGATGGTGCCACTGCCCGCCGTCGCGCCGACGAGGTTGGACGAGCCCGCGAAACCGGTGCAGCCGCCGGGCGGGTCGACGCGAAGCAGCGTACCCATGCCGCCGAAGCCCTCGTCGAAGTTGGTGAACTCGTTGAGCGCGTGGCTGTGCAACGGAAAGTACCATTCACCGCAGACGTTCTGGGTGGCCGTACCGGTCGGCAGCGTGCCCTTGAACCCGATGTAAGGATTGCCGCTGTAATAGGTGTTGCTGTCCTTGAAGGTCAGGTCGCGATAGTTCGGCTGCGCGACCGGAAGCGGGTTGCTGGTGGGGTTCCACTCGTCGTTGAACGACGCGCCGGAACTGTCGGTCGCCCGGCTGTCCCACCGCAACAGGTAGTCCTGGGTCTGGCCCGAGCCGATGGTCTCACCGAAGTGCTCACCCGACGCGGGCTGCCCGGATGGCGACAGCAGCAGCCTGCCGTCCTGAGCGATCTCACGGGTGTGGTTGCCGTGCGGGTGGAACGGGTGGTTGTCCGCACCCGCGTTGATCATCCGCAACAACGCCGGTGCACCACTGGCCGCGGAGTTCGGCTGGATCCGCACGAGCGCCCCGTAGGGCTGGGTGGGCAGCAGCGCGGACCCGTTGTCCTGGATCGTGTCCGGGAAGGACCGCCCGTTGATGGTGAAGTAACGGTTGTGCAAGGCGTTGATGTCGTACGGCGCGCCGCTCTCCACCGCCTTGTGCAGTTCCGGATCGATCTCGGCCAGCAGCAACAGGAACTCGCGAGAGGCGTCGAACTGAGTCGTCGCGTCGTATGCACAGTTCGCGCAGCCGCCGGGCCGGATCACCAGCGCGCCGTACAGGCCCATCTCGACCTGTTTCGCCGTGTCCGTCCCGCTCTCGTACAAATACGTGCCCGGGCTCCCCGCGGTGAAGCGGTAGCTCACCGTGCCGTTGGGTGGAGCTTCCCGGCTGAGCAGCCCGGCGGTGCCCCCGCTGGCGGTGACCACCGCATCCTGGCCGGGGAACACGATCGAGGAGGCTTCCGGCAGCGTGTTGGCCAGGTTGACCATCACAGTCTCGCCCTGGTTGGCGCACAGCACCGGTCCGGGGCTCTGGAACCGGCCACCGTCCGGCACGTCACCGTTGGCGTAACTCCACATGAAAACGGCGTTGCCGTCCGGAGTTTGCACATACCCGGTATTGGCCACCAGGTTGAAGGTGCGGGTCCCGGCGGACAGGACGCCGGGAGTGCAGACCATCCCCGTCTTCGGAGCGCCCGCGGGCAGCGCGAGCGCGTGTCCCGGTACCAGGGCCGACGCCACCGCGACCACGAGGACCAGCGCGAGCCGGCCGATCTTGCGCGTCATCGTCGCCTTCCCTCCCTGCTCAGACATAGGTCTGGCTCACGAAAGCCTGGGCGGGTAACGGGTTGGCGTACACCCGGACCTCGGTCATCATCCCGCCGGCGCCGGGCGGCGCACCGAAGTTGGTGAGCCTGCGCCAGTCGCGGTTCTTGAAGTAGTAGACGTTGTACGCGCCCATGGTGTCCGAACCACTCGGCGCGGCCGGGTTGTACGCGGGCGCGTCGAACAGCACGTCCCGCGCCTCCCCCGGTCCGATGTAGAGGGTGTTGGTCCAGTAGGAGGTGTCCACGGTTCCGTTGCGCAGCAACGAGGCATCCTGGCCGATGACGTGCATCGGGATCCCGGGAAGCTGCATGGCGTGCTGCTGGTAACCGAGGTTGGCCAGCCGCAACAGCACCCGCTCCCCTGGATTGACCTGGATCAGCGAGGAGTTGGGCTGGCTGTAGTCGACCGCGTCGTCATAGTTCTGGTTGGGCGTACCGATGCGCAGCTGCGGCGGCAGGCTCGCGGAGTCGTTGGGCAGGATCGTCTGCGGGTAGCAGCGGCCGTTGAGGGTGAACCACTGCGGGTCGTAGTCGGTCGGGATGGACTCCTGGATATCGCGGTCCCCATCGTGGAAATCGCGCCAGAACTCGTTGAGCAGGATGGCGAAGTGCCGGTGATAGCCGGTCGAGCCGTCGCCGTCGTTGTACGCGAACTTCGTGAACCCGCCGACCGAGGTCCCGTCCTGGACCGGCCGGACGAACACGATGCCGGTCATGCCCATCTGCACGTGCTCGACGTCCTCGAAGTGGCAGTGCCACATGTAGGTGCCCTCGCGGTGCGGCCGGTAGAAGTAGGTGAACTGCTTGCCGATCGGCACCGCGACCGACACCTCGGGTACCCCGTCGTTGAGCGGGGACGGGATGTCGAAGCCGTGCCAGTGCACGGTGTGCGAGTCGGTCAGGTCCGGCCGCTGCACCAGCCCGAGGTTGGTCAGCGTGATCTTGACGTCGTCGTTCTGCCGGAAGTCCAAAGTGGGCGCCGAGGTCTTGGTGTGCCCCTTGAACTGCGTCATCAGGTCCGAAGTGGACAGAGTGGGGTCGACGCGGACGAACCCGAAGATGTACAGCGGGTTGCCCTCGCGGCCGGGAACACTGGCGTATCCGTCGGTGGCCACGAGGGACAGCTCCGTGGTGGCCGCCCCGGCGGAGGGACCGAGACCGCCCACCACCGTGGTGCCGACGGCGCCCATGCCGGCGTACTTCAGGAACTGCCTGCGGCTGTGCGTGCTCATCGTCCGCTCCTCCTCATCGTCCGAGCAGCAGCGTCAGGAGGTTGAGCGGCAACGGAACCCCGGGTAGCTCGTCCGCGCCCAGGTCCCACGGCGTGGTCCCCCGGATGGTGCGCAGCTGCGGCCGGAACTGCCCGTCGAAGTCGCCCGGGATCCCGGTCGGCGCCGCGACCGCACCCGCTTGGCATGGTGCGAGGTTGGCCGGGACGGGTGTGTTCGAGCAGCGCACGCCGCGGTCGATCGCGGGCGACCCGGCCTGCAGGTGGAAGTTGCCGGTGAGCCCGACCGGCGGGTCCATCCCGGTGATCGTCACCGCGGCGGTCTGCGGGTCCAGTCTGGACCCGGTCACCGCGAGCACTGGCGTGACCGGAGTGACGAACAGCGGGTCCTCGCCGATCCGGTTGCCCTGGTTGGCGGGCAGCGGCCGCTGGTTGCCGTCCGGCCCCAGGATCTGGCCGGTGGTCAGCGATGAGTAGCGCGGGGTGTACGTGTCCGCCGGGTTGGTCGTGCCGAAGACCTCGAAGTCCACCACCCCGCGGTTGACCAGCGTCGCGCCGGGACCGGGCTGGCTGAGCGTGTACGCGGTGTTGTTGCGGAAGATGTTGTTGAACAAGGCGCTCGGGTTGGCGAACCGGGGCACGTTCGGCCCGGTGCCGATGATCGCCTGGAACAACGGGTCGTTCTCCTCGGACGCCAGCCCGGCCGAGTGCGGGTTGCCGTCGGAGGACTCGGCGGACCCGGTGGACACGTTGTTGGCCACGGTGTTGTCGACGATCCGCACATCCGAGGAGTCGTCGAGCATGACCGCGCCGCCGAGATCCGCGGCACCGTTGGCCACCACCATGTTGTTGCGCAGGTTGATCGTGGCGGTGAGCGCGTCCAGGACGAAGATCCCGCCGCCGTCGTCGCTGCTGTAGTTGGTCTGGATCAGGTTGCGGTCGACGTCCACCGTCCCGGTGCCGTCGCCCAGCCCGCCGCCGACCGGCAGTTCGGACTCCAGGGCGATACCCGCGCCGGAGTCGACGGACTCGTTGTAGTAGATCTGGTTGTCGTGGATCTTCCCGCCCGGGCTCAGCCCGATGTGCGAGACACCGGCACCGTAGTTGACGCTGAAGTTCGAGCAGATGATGTTGTTCGCGAGGTCGTAGTTGTTCGAGCCGTAGAAGAATCCAACCCCGCCGGCCTGGGTCAGGCCGCCGTTGCCGATGAGCCGGTTGCTGGCCACGCGGACGTCGTAGTTGTGCGCATTGTGGTTGAACGGCTCGCCCACGCCGATCCCGCCGACCACCACACCGCCGTTGTTCTCCAGCACGTTGTTGGTGATCTGGGTGTTGTTGGCGTAGGCCTGCAGCTGGACGCCGCCCGCGCCCTCGCCTTGGCCGGTCATCAGGGCCAAGCCGTCGATCCGGGCCTGGGCGAAGGTGGCGGTGATGCCGGTGCCCAGGTTGTAGGCGTTGGTGTTCTGCGCTACGACGGTCAGGTCTGCTTGGCGCAGAACCGGATGGGCCGCGTCGACCCCCGCGTACGGGCCGTGGGCGGCCACTGCGCCGTCGTAGGTCGAGGCGTTCTCCGGGAAGTAGCGGCCGTCGATCACGGATCCGAGGACGTGCCCGCGCGGGTCCTCGGGGTCACGGGCCAGCAGTTCGTGGGCGCCGACGATGCCACCGGGGCCGCGGCCCTGGATCTTCAACGGCTTCCACATCAGGACGTTCTCGTTGTAGACGCCCGGCGACAGCACCAGCAGGCTGCCGGGTGCGGCGCCATCGATGGCGTTCTGCAGCGCATGCGCGTTGGGCCCGGTGAACGCGGGCGGCGGAACGTTGACCACCGGCGGGTTGTAGGCGAGCGTGTTGGCGCCGGTGCCGTTGGATCCCATGACGTGCAAGGTGATCCCGTTGGCACTGGACACGCCGCCGGACGCGTCCGCGGTGGTGATCGTCAGCTGTTTCGGGCCTGGCCGGAAGCTGGCGTTCGGCAGGGCGTTCGCCACCGCGTTGGTCGCCAGGTTCGGTACATTGAGGACAATCGTGTCCGGTGTGGTGGCATTGCCCGGTGTCCACCCGGCGATTCCGCCATTCGCGCGGGTCAGCAGCTGCACCTGGCCACTGCGGTTGTCGGTCAGAGTGGCCCGCACGCCGTTGGGCCCGGTCGCGGTGCCCGCGGCGCCGATGAAGTCGGCCTGCACGGTGATCTGCCTGCTGCCGGTGGCCGGCACGACCGGGCTGGACATCTGCAGGATCTCCGGGCGGGCCGGGTCGGCCGGGTCCTCACACGCGGTCCCGGAGATCGGGTCTAGCGGGGTGTCGAGCTGGTCGGTGAGACCCGGCCAGACGTCCCACGCGGATGTCGCGGTGAGCAGGTTCGGGTCGAAACCGGCGTTCGGGGCCTGCTTGGTGCCCGGGTCGTTCACCTTGACCAGGTACATGCCCGGGCAAGGTCCCTGCGGGATCGGGCAGTTGAACGTCTGCGTGGACGGCAGCAGGGCCTCGTAGGTCCCTTCCGGGCTGGTGTAGACGGTCGTGAACAGGCGCCAGTTGTTGGCGTCGAAGGGGGCGTTGACGTTCCCGTTCGGCCCGGCGGTGTCCACCCGCTGGTAGATCCCGATCGGGATGCCGCCGATCGGCCGGGGTTCGCCGTACCACATGGACTTGTTGTTGCGTTCGAAGAAGATGTCGTTGGACACCAGGCCGATCAGCCGTCCCGGCGCGGCCACGTCGCCGGCGCGGGTGTCGGCGGGGTTGGTGCCGTTCGGGTCGGTGGTGAAGTTGGTCATCATGTTGAAGTCGGCGTTGGCGTTCTGCCCGTTGGTCAGCACGACCAGCCGCTTGTCGCACAACGGGGCGTGTGCGCCCGGCACGCCGAAGTGGGTGCTGCGGGTGACCAATGTGGACTGGTCGATGACGTGGTCGTCGCCGGTGCACGGAGGCGGCGGGATGGCCGGGGTGAAGTGGTCGCCGAGGTCGACGTTGACGTCCTCCTCCTTCACCGGCCGGTACAGGCAGCCGGCGCCGTCACCCGGGACGGTTCCCTTGGCGGTGCTGACGTTCGGGTTGTTCGCCGCGGTGTTGCACGCGCGGGTGTCCGTCGGGTCCTTGGGCATGACGACGTGCGTGACGTACGTGCCGGACACCAGGGCGTGGTCCTCAGGGAGGGATCCGTCCAGGCAGCCGCCGGTGTCCAGGTTCATCCCGCCCGGGCAGAAGTCGGCGAAGGCGTAGCCGCCGTCGAACGCGCCGTCCTTGGTCTGCCCGCCCGCGATCGGTGTTTCCAGGCAGTTCGGCCCGACCGCCGGGTTCAGCTGTGAGCCGATGTCCGCGCCGGTGGAATCCCGGATGGCACACGGCTGCGCGGGATCCTGCGCGGCGTTCGGGTGCTGCCAGTGGTCGGTGACGTACTGGTTGAGCACGACGTCGTCGGCGGTGTTCGGCTTGCCGTCCGGGCCGAGCCCCTCCAGGTACACCGTCACGTCCGGGATCGCCGGCTCGTAGTCCTCGTGCGCCTGGAACCGCGCGTCGAACTCGTTGCGGGTGGTGGAGAAGTAGGTGATGCCGACGATCTGGCCGGGCGTCCCCGGCGGATAGTCGACCTTGCCCCAGTCCACTGTGGACCGATGCCCCTCGGTGAGCAGCTGGTTGGTCAGCAGGTCGCCGCCCTGGTTGCCGTCGATGTGGGTGACCGCACCGGTGTACTCGTCGTGGACCGACGCACCGGACACGCCGAACCGCGCGAACCCCTGCTCGTTGATGATCCACTTGCCCAGCGGGCCACCCTCGCCGGTCGGGTACTCGTAGTGCCCAGCGGGGTTGGTGAAGGTGGACTCCTTGATCGAGCCGTCCCGCCAGCGCTGGTCCATGTCGGTGTTGCCGATCCCCGGCTCACCGGGATCACGGACACCGTTGCCGTTGAGGTCCTTGTAGACATCACCGTCCAGCCAGCCGAACCAGCGGGACACCCCGAGGCCGCTCTCACCGTGCGGGTCGGTCTCGTTCGCGTCGGTGACCTGGCCCGCGGTCACGGTGACCGCCTTGATCCTGATGATGTAGCTGAGCTGCTCGTCCCAGACGGCCAGGTTGTAGGTGCCCGGCGGCACGTTCTGGATGTCGAAGTTGCCGTCGCCATCACCGCGGCCGACGAACACGGTCTGGTCGGAAGTGTTGTCGCTCAACGCGATGAACGGGTCGGCCACCGGTTCGCCCATGGTGAGCACGTCGAACGGCGGCCAGCCCTGCCAGTTGCGGGCCTGGCCGGTGATCCCGCCGGTGCCCTGGGCGGCGAACGGCGATGGGGCGCAGACGAACCCGAACCAGTAGGCGGTGCGCACGGTCGGCGGCTCCCACAGCTGCTCACCGGGCGCGCCGGTGCCGTCGCTGCCCTCCTCGACACCAGCCTGAAGCTGCAGGCCACCATCGATCGTGGTGGTCTGGTACCACCGGCTGCTGGGATCGGCGTTGCACGGCCGGTCCGGCGGGTGCACATCGATGAAATACGTGGCCGGCCCGAGGTTCGGGATCTCCACGAACCCGTCGTTCCCGGTCGTGCACACACCACCGCACAACGGCACGTTGTTGTAGTCGACGGTGACCGCGCTGTGGGTCTGTTCCTCCAGACCGACCCGGAACCCACCGAGCCCGGCCTCCTCGGTGTCCGGAGCGCCGTTGGTCCAGGCGTTGTCGTTGAACACGAACACCCGGATCTTGCCCAGCGGCAACGGGTTCTCGCCGCTCTGGGTGGTGAGCGCGATCGTCGTGTGCAGCGTGCCGTCCGCGGCCGCGTCACCGGGAAGGTTGATCAGCGCGCCCCACAGCTTGTGGTCGGGCGCGCGCACGGAGATCAGGTACCGCCCGGCGGGCAGGGTGACGGTGTTGCGGGATTCGTTGCCCTCGCGCACAACCGGGCTGTGGCTCTCGGTGGTGACGTACTTGGGGAACGGATCCACCGGCTGCCGGGTGCGCGGGTCGATGTATCTGGAGTTGTCCAGGTTCACCAGGTAGTTGAAGTGCGGCAGCGGTGAACCGGTTCGGTGGTCCCTCGCGTCGATGGTGACCGCGCACCCCGCCGCCGGGCACGCTGTCGCCGCAAGAGCCTGCCGGGATGCCGGGGCCACAGCGGGCAGCAGCGCCGCCACCACAACCAGAATCGCTGCCCGGACAACAAGAGCGGCCCAGTTTCCACGCATTGGTCTGACCTTTCGGCGGCGACGCCCAGCCAGCCCATGTAACAGAGTGCGTGCGACTCGTAATCCATTTCTGACGGAACTGTCATTACCCTGTCATGACTCGCCCTTGGGAAATGACAGCCGGATGACAGCGCCGTCATCTGCCTTTCAGGCGTTGCCGGGCAGCGCAGCACCACGGTGTCGTCGTGGTGCACCTCGGTACCCGACGGTCGTGAACCTACGTGCAGTCGGTTACCCACAACGCGCCGAAGCGATTCGGCGCGGTGTGGGCATGTCCGGTTCAAGCCATATCCAGCTGGTCGAGGGACGGCGGGCCGGCCACTGCCACGAACGTGTGGTCATTCGTCCCACCGCTCCGAGATCGCCGTGGCGGCCCCCAACGCGGCGTTTTCGTCTCCGGCACGGAGCATGTCCACGATGCTTCGCTGATCCAGCATCACCAGCGGCGTGTTCAACCATGCCGCGACGTCCCACGCCAGTCCGTCATCAGCCGGGAATGCCCGCAGAACCCGCGTCAGGCCAGGCAGCAGCTGCCTGT
>CBIMJO010000293.1:0-8810 GCA_966244135.1 uncultured Actinocrispum sp.
GGCCGCCGGTGGTGTTGCGGGTGTACCTGAACTCGCATGTGGATCTGGAACTGACCGCCGAAGCAGGCCGGGCGTACACCGAGGCTGACGAGCAGGGCCGCCGGTTGCTGGCGGACCGGTTGCTGGCCGAGCAGATCGACGCGGCCGGGCCACAGGTCGCCACCGGCTCGGAGATCGTGACGAACCAGGAGCCGGACGCCGCGGAGGACGCCGCGATCCGCGATGTGGTGCAGCGGGGCATAGAACGGGCGGTCGGGGTGTCGGCGGTGGAGATCGGCCGGGCCGCGGAGCACCTGCAGGTCGATATCCGGGCGGCGCGGCCGATTCTGCTGGCCGGACCGCGTGGCGCGGAAGCCGACCGGCTGCGCGGCGAGCTGGAGGAGCTGACCGGCAAGCGGGTGCGGCTCGGCATCTGGCAGGAGCGGGCCCCGCAGGAAGAGGCATAGCGCGAGGGCGTGCGGTGTCATCCGCTGCGATCTTGACTGCCGCGGTTGGCCTGACGCGATCGACCACGGAGAACCGTCCGAAAAGGACGCCGCACTTGCTGATGTGCTCGCTGGGCGGGCAACGTGCCGAGGGCATCGGATGTCGCCCTCGGCCGGGGCACGGCGTGACGCGTGACGGCTGTCCCCGCGCACCAAGGCTGGGAAACTGGTGCGGCACGGGGATTTTCAGGGAGGACGGGATATGGGCCGCCGAGGAAGACAGGCCCGGTTCGGCGATCGCCGACACGACCTCGGTACCTACATGCGCGGTGAGGTCGGGGGAGGCCTGCTGGTCAGTGTCCACACTGGACTGAAGATCGACCTGGGAGCGTTCTCCCGCAGGCACCCACCGAACACGGGCAGTTCCGGCACCGTGATGGGCTGACCATCACGAGGCAGGCGCGCTCGGCTCTTTCGCCAAGTAAGCGAATTCGTCGCGCCAGGCCTCATACCACTGACGGAACCACGGGTGGGACTGCGCGAGCGGAACGATAGAGCGCACCGTTTCCTGGTAGTACGAGCGGCGTTTCTCCGGCCGGGGATGCGTGTCCAGCCGTTGCACGTTGCTCAAGCGGTCCGCGAGCTTCACCAACAGCGCGTCATCGGGGGCGCTGCGCAAGCGTGTCAGATACGACGCCCGCGCCTGCTCGCGTGTCTGGCCCTCATCGGGTGCGGGCTTGGTCACCCAGTCGACCAACTCCGCGGCGCGGTCGCCGAAGCGCTCCCGCACGGCCGCCAGCGAGCACTCCGTGTCCTCGACCACATCGTGGAGCACGGCCGCGCGCAACACGTCGACGTCGGTCGTGCCGACCGCCTGGACCAACACGCACACGGCCTCAAGCAGATGTTCGACATAGGGTTCGCCCGCCGGCCGGGTCTGGCTCCCGTGCCACCGCACAGCGAAGGCGACCGCCTCATCGAGCGAGGCCAGATCCTGTTCCGCGACACGCCCGGCCAATCGCTCACGCACGGACGACCAACCGGCCGCAGCCTCGAACACCTGCAACACGCCTGCCCCCAGTTCCCTTACACGCCTCAGCGGCCGGCAAGCCGAAACCACTCGGCCAGGACCATGTCAGGACAGTACTACGACGTCGCCGGGAGGGCGTCCGCCTTGAAGAATCAAGGTTCAGCGAGGGTCTTGGTGATTCGTCGCTGTGACGAGCGTGGAGGAGATGTGGGCATGGTCGGGGTCCGCGGCGATGAAGACCGTTTCGACTCCGGCCAGTTCGTGGTTCATGTGGGCCATCGGCATCTCGTAGTCCAGGTCGTGACTGTTGCGGACGCCGCGGATGACGGCGCCGATTCCGGCTTGGCGGCAGTAGTCGACCAGCAGACCGCCGGTGTGGGAGTCGATTGTGACGTTGCTCAGGCCGGTTGCCGCCGCGCGGAGCCTGTCCAGCCGCTCGGTGATGGGCAAGCGGCCGGTCTTGTTCGGATTGACCATCACGCAGACGACGATCTCTTCGAACAGGAGCGCGGCGCGACGGAGAACGTCCTGGTGCCCTTGAGTGACCGGGTCGAAGGATCCTGGGAAGAGGGCTCGCATGATCGGAAGGCTAACGCGTCCTGGCTAGCGCACCGATTTGATCCGGTAGACCAGCAGCGCACCGGCCAGGCCGACAAGCGCCGCAGCCAAGTAGAGCGTGGGATAACCGCCGAGGTGCCGGACCAGGGGTGCCGCGATCACTGGCGCGAGCACCTGCGGCAAGGCGCTGGCGATGTTCAGCACTCCCAAATCGCGGGCGCGGTCGGCCGCTTCCGGCAGGACTTGGGTGATCAACGCGAAGTCCACCGAGGTGTAGGCGCCGAAGCCGAGGCCGAGCACGATGGCCGCGATCACCGCACCCGTCCACGTCTGCCAACCGGCCAGCAGCAGCGCCGCTGCGGACATGACCACACCAGAGCAGGCAACGAAAATGCGTCGTTTGCCCAGCCGGTCGGACCAGATTCCGCCGACCATCACAGCGATCAGCAGGGTGACGGCGTCCAACACGGTCAGTACGAGCACACCGGTGTCCGGGTCGGCGACATGCACCGCGTCCTTGAGGAAGTACAGCAGGTACAGCAATTCGAGCGCGTTGCCCAGGTTGATCAGGAATCGCGTCAGCCAGGCCCAGGCGAAGTCCGGATAGGCCCTCGGGCTGACCCAGAAACCACGCGCGAACCGTGCCCAGTTCCACGCCGGACGTTGCTGGTGCGTCAGCACGATGTCCTTGCGTAACAAGACATAGGGAACCGCGGACAGCAGGACGAACAACGAGCAGGCCAGGTAACCACCAATGATCGACCCACCCAGCACGGCCAGTCCCGTACCGGCCATCACCCCGACCGTCTGCGCCACGCCGAAGTACCCGCCGGCCGTACCCCGCTGAGCGACCGGCACCTGGTCGGGGATGGCTGCCGACAACGCGGCGTACGGAGCGTTGAGCGCCAACTGCACCAAGCACCAACCAAAGATCATCATTCCGATCGAGTGCGCCACCGCGAGGACCAGCAGCCCGGCCACTCCGCCCACCGTTCCGACGATCACCCACGGCAACCGCCGGCCCAGCCGCGATGTCGTGCGGTCCGACAACGCTCCCCAGACCGGGTTGGCCACGGTGGACACGAGGGCGCCGAGCACTGCCACCGTGGCGAGCACGTTTTCCTTGTCGGCTGGGAAGAACGCGTCCGCCTGCTTGGCCAGCAGGATCTGCAGCGGGCCGTACCAGCCGACGAACGTGCCGACCACGGCGACACAGAAGGCCACGATCCAGCGCCTGGAGACCCGGCCGGCCGGCTCGGCGAGTGCTGCGGACATCTGCTCTCCCTGGTCAACGGGCGAGTGCGTGAGCAAAAGTCCTTATACCAGCAAACAGTTCTCCGCGGACACAACAGAAGGCAGCCGGCGCAACCGGGCGAGCAGAAGATCCGTCCCGGCCGTCGTCAGCGAAACCGTGCATTTCACCACGCTCTCGACGACGCCTTCGCGGATGTCCATCGTCAGTGCACGGACGCGATAGTTCCGGCTGTGCAGGAGCATCGCCACCCGCAAGGCCTCCCTGAGGCCGCCGGTGACGTACACCGTGATGGGGCGGTGTGCGGGATAGTCGTCTTCGAGGTCGGTGCTCGGCATCACGGATCTCCTTGGGACACAGCGGAAGGTGATCCGGACCAGGTTCCGGCGGCGCGACTGTCGGCGCACCGGGGGCCTGGCTCAGCCGGTGCGCTCGATAATAATGCGAATGCCGAAGGTGCAGCCGCCGGTGCCACCCTGACGGGTGTCCAAGCGCGACATCGCGACCTCCAGCGGCACTGTGTGAGGCACCCATGATGACACGCGGCGGCGAGAAAGCAACCCGTGTGGCCGGTTCACTGTCTGTAGCCGCGGGTTAACGCGACATCGGTGTCATCGAAGATCCTTGACTATTCGTCCATTCTGGACGACCAGTTTGACGGCGAGCCGGTCGCCGAACAGGCTGGGGGTGTCGAGGGGATTGCCGGCGAAGGCGATGATGTCCGCCTGCTTGCCGGTCTGCAGAGTGCCTACCTGGTCGGCGATGCCGAGAATGTCGGCGTTGGTGGCCGTCGCCGAGACCAGGGCGGCCATCGGCGACTCGAACGCCGCCCGGAGCACCAGCTCGTTACCGCGGTGGTCCTGTCCGGAGCCGATCAGATCGGAGCCGAGGCCGACCCGCACGCCCGCCGCCCGGGACGCCTGGATGGCCGTGTGCATACGGTCCCAGACTCCGTGCGCCCGAGCCGAGATCTCCGGCGGCAGGCCCGCGGTGGCGGAGTTGTCGAGCAGATCCCGGACCACCGCGAGCGTCGGGACATGCGCGACGCCGTGCGAGGCCATCAACGCTGCCGTCTCATCATCGATGTCCGTGCCGTGTTCGACGCATTTGACGCCTGCATGGACCGCACGACGCACACCCACGTTGTTGTGCGCGTGGACGGTCACGTAAGTCCCGCGTGCGGCCGCCTCTTCCACAGCCACCCGGATCTCCTCCTCGGTCAGCTGGGTGTCGGACAGCTTGTCGTGAAAGGAGACCACGCCGCCGGTGACGCACAGCTTGATGAAGTCGGCCCCGCGGCGGAACGACTCCCGGACGTTGCGGCGCATGTCGTCGGGACTGTTGGACAGGAAGGCGCCGTGCCGCAGTCCGGGAACGTCGTGGGTGCCCCACAGTTCGGTCGGGTCCCACGGGTTGGCGACCTGACCGTGCCCGCCGGTCTGGCACTGGATGGGTCCACATTGGAGGATCCGGGGCCCGGCGATCTTGCCCTTGGCCACCACACCCGCGAGCCCGCCGTCGATGCCACCGCAGTCGCGCACCGTGGTGAACCCGGCGTCGAGGGTCTGGGCGCAGTTGGCGAACATGTCCGCCGCCAGCTCGGCGACCGACAGCGAGTGGCTGACCGTGGCGATCATGTCACTGGACCAACCGAGATGCACATGCGCGTCGATCAGGCCGGGTGTCAGCGTCAGTCCGGAGCAGTCCACCACCTCGGCCCCTGCTGGTGGGGTGCCGCCGATCGCCGTGATTCTCCCGCCCTCGACCAGAATCGCTTGGCCGTCAACCGGATCCGCGCCGGTACCGTCGACCACGGTCGCATTTGTCAGCCACACAGTCATTTGGCCCATGTGGTAATCGTAGGTGGGCCTGCCGCCGTCAATCGGCGTGTTCCTGTTCGGCGGCCGCGGTTTGGGCGGCGTCGAGACGCTCGAATGGGCCTGGACCGTCATGCGGCCTCGGCGGGGCGCCGAGGTGGCGGACCCGGAGTTCGTTCATGAGTTCCTCGATGAACGCTGGGCCTTCGTCGCGCATGAGCTGCTGCCGGCTCCGCAGCTCGGCGCTGCCTGCACGCCAGTCGAGGCCCCAGTTGCCGAGGGCGTAGATGATCGGCAGGGTCTGGATGCCTGCTTCCGTGAGGCTGTAGCGGGCGCGCTGTCCCCGGGCCGCGGTGCCGCGGGCGAGGATCCCCGCATCGACGAGCCGCACGAGGCGGTCGGCGAGGATGTTCGAGGCGATGCCCTCGGCCGACCCGGTGAGCAGCGCCCGGAAGTAGCGGCGGTCGCTGAAGATGACGTCGCGCAGCACGAGCAACGACCAGCGATCCCCAAGCACCTCGATGGCGGCGTTGACCGGACACCCGGACCGTGGTTCCACGACTCCTCCTTGACAGGTGATTCGCCCCCAATATAGTAGTTGCAAATCGCAATCACTATGAGCGAGAGGGATGATGGGCCGCTTCCTGTACTGGATGAACGTGTCCCTCGACCTGCGGATCGAGCAGGTTCCCGGGGACAACGGCGCGGGCGAATGGCTGCGCATCACCGAGGAGCTGCACCGCGAGTTCAACGCACGGGCACAGGACCTCGCGTTGATGGTCCACGGCCGGATCGTCTACGAAACGATGGAGGAGTACTGGCCGCGGGGGCGTGCGGACACGTCGCTGCCGGACGTCCTGCGTGAATACGCCGAGATCTGGACCTCCAAGCCCAAGGTGCTCGTCTCTCGCACCCGCCACAGCGCCGATCACAACACCCGGATCATCGGCGGTGACGACGCGATCGAACAGCTCGCCGCCCTGCGTGGCCAGACCGACGGCACCATCGGTGTAGGCGGCGCGACGCTCGCCACGCAGCTGCTGCGGGCGGGGCTGCTCGACGAGCTGCTGATGTTCACCCATCCCGCCGTCCTCGGCTTCGGCAGGCCCCTGTTCGACGAGTACGACATGCCGATCGAGCTCGATCTGCTCGAGCAGCGATCGTTCGAGCGGGGCGTCACGATGCACCACTACGCCATCCAGGACATAAGAGAGGCACGCTGATGCTGAGGCAGGTCGCCGAGGGTGTGCTCACCCACCAAAGCGAGTTCATGCAGAGCAACGCTGTCGTCGTGCAGGGCGAGGCCGGCGTGCTGCTCATCGACCCTGGGGTGCAGGGCCACGAACTGGCCTGCCTCGCCAACGACGTTCGCGACCTGGGCCAGCCCGTCGTCGCGGGCTACTCGACGCATCCGCATTGGGATCACCTGCTCTGGCACCCCGAGTTCGGTGCGGCGCCCCGTTACGGCACGACCCCGTGCGCGGCTGCCATCGAAGCCCGGCTGTCGACCCCGGACTGGAAGACCAGCGTCGCCGGGATGCTGCCGCCGGACATCGCCGACCACATCCCCCTGGACGACTTGTTCGGCCGCATCACCGGCCTGCCGGCCGAGACGACGCGGATTTCCTGGGACGGCCCCGAAGTGCGGATCATCGAGCATCAGGCCCACGCCCCGGGTCATGCGGCGCTGGTGATCGAGCACTGTGGCGTGCTCGTCGCCGGCGACATGCTTTCCGATGTGCTGATCCCGATGCTCAACCTGATGGCACCAGACCCGATCAAGGACTACCTCGCGGCGCTGGACCTGTTCGAGGGCGTGGCGGACGGCATCGAGGTCGTCATCCCCGGCCATGGGTCTGTCGGCGGAGCCGATCAGGTACGTGCCCGGATCGACCAGGATCGTGCATACGTCAATGCCCTGCACGACGCTGACATCCCCGACGATTCCCGGATCGGCCCAGCTGCCACGTTCGGCAAGGATTGGCTGCCCGGTGTGCACGAACGGCAACTTCAGCGCCTCGCCCAAAGCAGCGAGCGGACGCCCTGACACAGATCCCCCGCGCGCACCATTTCCGATCCGCGACCGCTACGCCTGACCTGCGCTTTGCAGAGTAGTGCAAGAAAAGCTGCGAGGCGGAGATCTAGCGTGGCGCTCGACATACCTTGATCGGAAGGGGAGTTTCCATGCGGGGGTTGAAGCGGTGCGCGAGCGTGTTGTCCGTGCTGATCATGGCTGGCGGCCTCGGGGTGGTGTCGGCGACTGCGGCGAACGCGGACCCGTCGGACTGCGAGACGGGGTTCTCCAGCAGCGTGCGGACATACGCCGTGTGCTACTACGGGTTCGGCGAGTACCGGGCTTATGTCCAGTGCTCCAACGGTTCGACGTACTACGCTCCGAAGTGGACTCGCGTTGATGACTACAGCTACGCCCAGTGTCCTGCGGGACGGGGCACCGCGCGGGTAGCGGGAGTGCAGGTGCGCTAACCATGGCTGGCCGGAGTGGCAGGCATGTCACTCCGGCAGTCCTTGAAGGAGATCCTCGACCCGGTGCATGACGGCGGAACTCGGGCACGGCCATCCGCTCGTATCAGGAGACCGAGACGAGTTCGGTGAGCATGGTGTCGAGGGCGCCGATGGCGAGGGACAGGTGGCCTTCGCCGGGCAGCAGGTGGGCGGTGGCGCCGGGAATGGCGGCGGCCAGCCATTCTCCGTGGGCGAAGGGGACGAACAGGTCTTCGGTGCCGTGCCAGAGGAAGGCCGGGACGGTGATGTCGGCGACGGAGAAACCCCAGTTGCGGACGAAGGCGAGGTCGTCGTCGACCCAGCCGTCGACACCTTGGCGCAGTGCCTCGGCATAGCTGGCGGCCTGATCCTCGGCGTACTCGCCAGTGATGACGGCTCGGTCTACGTCGGGAAGAAGGGTCTGCCATACGCGTACGATGCTGTCGCTGTCGTTCGAGCCAAGCCCGCGAGCGGCCGATACCAGCCCAGGGCGAAGCTCGGGTTCACCACCCAGGGCACGGCCGAAGAGGTCGATGTTCAACTCGCCCATTCCGGCAAGGAAATCCAGGCCGTCAGCGTCGTACGGGGCGAACCCGGAGATGGCGAGCACACCGGCGACTCGGTCGGGGAGCAGCGCCGCGGTGGCAAGGGCGTGGGGGCCGCCGCCGGATCGTCCGGCGACGAGACACCGTTGGGTGCCAAGGTGATCGAGGACGGCGGCGACGTCCGATGCGATGTCGGCGATTGTGCGGCCGGAGCAACGGGTCGACTGGCCGTAGCCGGCGCGTGAATAGCGCACAAGCCGCAGGCCGTGATTGTGGACAGCGCGCTGGAAGCCGCGGAATGGGTGCACGGAGCCGGGCGTGCCGTGGTGGAAGATCAGCGGGGTGCCGGATTCCGGCCTGGAGACCTCGATGTGCAGGCTCCGGCCGTCCGCCAGCTCAATGAGGGTCATGCACGCATTGTCGGCCCGCGGCCGGGCCGGGTGTGTGTCAGCTGCGTGCGGTGGCGACCCGGGTGAAGGCCAGGCCGAGCAGCCGGCCGTGGACCCGCCAGCAGGCCGCGCAGAGTTCGCCTGCCTGGTCCTCGATGGCGGGACCGCCCTCGCCGCACAACGCCTCACCGGATGCGGCGACCGGATCCGGTGCCCACAGATGAACCACATCGCCGCCGGTGACGGCCTGCGCGCGGATCATCGCAGGCCTCGGCCGACGCGTGTCGGACGG
>CBIMJO010000294.1:0-8805 GCA_966244135.1 uncultured Actinocrispum sp.
AGGAGTACAAGCGCGGCTATTACCGCGGCATCGGCGAATTCCATCTCTACGGCAAGTCGGCGTGGAATCCGGTGGTGAAGAAGATCGTCGATTTCGCCGTCGCCAATAATCTCTACCTGCATGCGCACAGCGACGAAGAGGCGCTGCTGATCCTGTTCGGGATGATCGCGAACTACCCGTTCGCGCTGGCCACCGGCCTGGGCATCAACAGCCTGGTCGCGGTCACCATCGCGCCGCAGATGACCTGGCCGGAGGCGATGGGCCTGGTCCTGCTCAACGGCCTGATCGTGACCGCGCTGGTGCTCACCGGGGTGCGGACCGCCGTGTTCAACGCGGTCCCGGCCCAGCTCAAGGCCGCGATCGCGGTCGGCATCGGCCTGTTCATCACGCTGATCGGCCTGGTCGACGCCGGGTTCGTCCGGCGCATCCCGGACGCGGCCAACACCACGGTCCCGGTCGGGCTGGGCATCTCCGGGTCGATCGCGTCCTGGCCGACGTTCGTGTTCGTGGTCGGCCTGCTGGTCACCGGCATCCTCGTGGTGAAACGGGTCAAGGGCGCGATCCTGCTCGGCGTGCTGTTCTCGACCGTGCTGGCCATCGTGGTCGAGGCGATCGTGAAGGCGGGCCCGTCGCTGGGCACGAACCCGAAGGGCTGGAACCTGGGCTACCCGGGCATGCCGGACAGCGTGTTCTCGCTGCCGGATCTGTCGCTGATCGGGGAGTTCTCGTTCGGCGCGTGGACCCGCGTACCCGCGATCACCGCCGCGCTGCTCGTGTTCACGTTGGTGCTGACGGACTTCTTCGACTCGGTGGGCACGCTGACCGGTCTGGGCAAGGAGGCCGGACTGGTCGGCAAGGATGGGCAACTTCCGGGCGTGGGCAAGGCCCTGCTGGTCGACTCGCTGGGCGCGGTCGCCGGCGGTGCGGCCTCCAGCAGTTCCAACACGGTCTACATCGAGTCCGCGGCCGGGATCGCGGAAGGCGCGCGCACGGGCCTCGCGAACGTCGTCACGGGTCTGCTGTTCATCGTGGCGATGTTCCTCACCCCGCTGTACCAGATCGTGCCGGTCGAGGCCGCGGCTCCGGCCCTGGTCGTCGTGGGTGTGCTGATGATGGCGCAGGTCCGGGAGATCGACTTCGAGGACTTCTCGATCGCGCTGCCGGCGTTCCTGACCATCGTGGTGATGCCGTTCACGTACTCGATCGCCAACGGGATCGGCGCGGGCTTCATCAGCTTCGTCCTGCTGCGCACGGTTTCCGGGCGTGTCCGCACCATTCACCCGCTGATGTGGGTGGTCGCGGTGGCCTTCGTCGGGTACTTCGCGATCGGCCCGATCGAGGCCGCACTCGGCTGACGGATGGTTACGTGCATAACTGTATGTAAATCATGAGGTATGCTAAGCATGTGTCCGGTACCGCTGGCGAGCACTCACTGACCAGCCGGCTTCGGCTGGCCGTGATGCGTCTCAACCGACGGCTCCGGGCGCAACGGACCAACGCGTCCGTCACGCTGAGCCAGATCTCGGCCCTGTCGAGCCTGCACAAGTGCGGCCCGATGACGCCGGGCGAGCTGGCCGCGCGGGAAGGCGTGCAACCGCCGTCCATGACCCGGGTCATCGGCGCCCTCGAGGACATGGGCTACATCTCCAAGCGCGCACACCCGAACGACGGCAGGCAGGTGATCGTCGAACTCACCGCGCAGGGCCTCGGCTACATCGACGCCGACATCTCCGCGCGCGAGGCCTGGCTGGACGCGCGACTGTCCGAACTGGACGAAGCCGAGCGGGAGACCCTGTCCCGCGCGGCCGAGATCATCGACAGAATGGCGGGACAGTAACAGCTTGCCCGCCGGTCCTGTACTAGATCCCGCAGGAGGCGTGCACAGGTGACAACGGGGGCGGGTAGGACCCGAGAGAAGCAGACGATCAGCGACTCAGACCTACCACCGCCACCAGAGGCACCGCCCGCCGGCACATTCTCCTCCTTACGCGTCCGCAACTACCGGTTGTTCTTCTCCGGCCAGGTCATCTCCAACGTCGGCACCTGGATGAACCGGATCGCGCAGGACTGGCTCGTGTTCACCCTGACCGGCAACAACCCGGTCGCCCTCGGCATCGCCGCCGCGCTGCAGTTCGCGCCGACGCTCCTGTTGTCCCTGTGGGCCGGGGTGTGGGCGGACCGGCTGGACAAGCGCAAGCTGCTGATCTTCCTGCAGTCCGGGATGGCCGCGTGTGCCCTGGTTCTGGGGATTCTGGACGTCACCGGGCTCGTGCGGATCTGGCAGGTGTACCTGCTCTGCCTGGTGTTCGGGTGTTTCGTCGCGGTGGAGACGCCGACGCGGCAGTCCTTCGTCGGTGAGATGGTGGGTTCGACCCAGCTGACCAACGCGGTGGCGCTGAACTCGTCCTCCTTCAACCTCGCACGCGTTGTCGGGCCGGCGATCGCGGGCCTGATGATCACGTGGGTGTCCACCGGGCCGGTGTTCCTGATCAACGCGGTCAGCACGATCGCGGTGATCGCGGGCCTGATCATGATGAACCCCGCCGAACTGCACCGAGGTCCCGCGGTGAAACGCGCCAAAGGCCAGCTGCGCGAAGGACTCCGGTACGTGCGTGGCCGGATCGACCTCGTTGTCGTGCTGACCCTGATGTTCTGCGTGAGCACGTTCGCGATCACGTTCTTCACGACCCTGGCTGTGGTCGCTGCCAATGTGTTCCACAAGGAAGCGGACGGTTATGGCTTGCTGTCCAGTGCTTTGGCGGTCGGGACGCTGACGGGTGCGCTGCTGGCCGCACGACGGTCCGTGCGGAGCAAGCCGGGGCTGAAGATGCTGTTCGGGTCGGCCCTCGTCTTCGGTTTCCTCGAGATGACCGCCGGGCTTATGCCGACATACCTTGCTTTCGCGCTCGCGCTGATCCCGGTCGGCGTTGTGCTGATGACGTTCATGAACTCCGCCAACACAACCGTGCAGCTATCGGTGAGCCCAGAGATGCGCGGCCGCGTGATGGGCTTGTACATGCTGGTGTTCCTGGGCGGCAACCCGATCGCCGGGCCGATGACCGGGTGGCTCGCCGACCAGTTCGGCGGCCGGTCGCCGTTGATCATCGGCGGGATCGCGGCCATGCTCGCCGCGGTCATCTGTGGCGCCGTGCTGCGTTGGCGGACCAAACGGATGGATACCCTGCCCGTGTGAAGCTGTTCGGCAAGAGCACTCGACGGTCGCTGATCCTGGATCATTGCTACGTCGACGAAATCCTCGATGCCGCTCTTGCCGAGGCGCGGGACGGCCATATCGGCGCGTCGATGACGGTTCTGCGGGAATGCCGCGAGGATCCCGAGACCCGGATGCTGCGCGCCGACCGGCTGGGGAAATGCCTGTTCGGGTACGGCGACCAGATCGCCAAACTCGGGCATGACCGCCGGGATCCCGACTTGTTGCTCGTCGCCGGGGCGTCGTTCATCTCGGAGGCGTGGAAGATCCGGGGTGTCGGCCCCGCGTCAACGGTCAGCCCCCAGGATGTTCAGAGGTTCGGTGCGACGCTTGAGCAGGCGCTGACCCCGTTGATGACCGCGTCCGAGCTGCTGGCGGACGACGCGGTCCCGTGGGCGCTGCTGCTGACCGTGTCCCGTGGTCTCGGTTTCACCCGCGCCGAGCAGGACTCGATCTGGGCGCAGACCGTCGACCGCGCCCCGAACCTGTACGCGGGGCATTGGCAGCGGCTGCAAGCCTTGTGCGAGAAGTGGTACGGCTCGCACGAGGAGATGCAGCAGTTCGCCGAGACCACTGTGGCTTCGGCTTCGCCGGGCAGTCCGTTGACGACGATGCTGCCGATCGCCTGCTTCGAGCTGTTCGCGGTGGACGAGTCCCGGGGGAAACCGTGGCGGCTCGCCGAGCGGATCTTCCGCGAGGCCGCGGGTCCGATCGCGGCGGCCAGCCGCAAGTGGCGGACGGATGCGAAGCCCCATCCCCGTTCCTTCGAGGCGCACAACATGTTCTTCGCGGCGTGCGCGCTGGCCGGTGACCGCGAGGGTGCGGCCGAGCATCTGCGGGGGATGGGCGGCCGGTTGCACCCGTGGCCGTGGAGCTACCTGGCGAACGACCCGGCCGAGGCTTTCCACCGGCTGAGCGCCCGGTACTCGTGACTACGCTGCCGGTGTGAAGTTGTTCGGCGCTCGGCGCTCGCTGGTTCTCGGTCACTGCTACGAGGACTCGCAGCTGGACGCCGCCCTGACCGAGGGGCACCTCGGCGCGGTGACGACGGTGCTGTGGGAGTGCCGGTCCGACCCGGAGACCCGGATGTTGCGCGTGGAGGTGCTCGGGGACTCGCTGACAGGCCGCGGTGACCAGGTCGCGAAGGTCGGGCGGGACCACAACGACCCCGACCTGCTGCTGGCCGCGGCGCAGGCGTACATCGTGGAGGCCCGGTCGATCCCGCGTGCGCTGAAGGCCGGGGCGACGCTGCAGCTGGCCCTGGCCCCGCTGATGACCGCGTCCGAGCAGCTCCCGGACGACCCCGTGGTGTGGGCGTTGTTGCTGGTCGTGGCGCAAGGGCTGGACTTCGCCCGGGACGAGCAGGACTCGATCTGGGCGGAGACCATCTCGCGTGCGCCGACCCTCTACCCGGCGTTCATGACCCGCCTGCACGCCCTCCCGCCCGAGGAACGACAGCAGTTCGCGATGGACACCCTCGCTTCGGCACCATCCGGCGACCCGGTGACCGCAGTGGTCCCGGCCGCCCACTTCCTTGCCCAGTCGTCGTTGGGCCCGGGCGTCAAGCCGTGGCGTCAGGCGTTCCGCCCGGCCACCCCGCTGATCACCGCCGCCTCCCGCAAGTACCTCACCAGCCCCGCACCCCACCCCCGCGCCTTCGAGGCCCACAACATCTTCGCCGCCGCCGGCATCCTCACCAACGACCGCCCCACCGCCACCACCCACCTGCACGCGATGCACGACCGCCTCCACCCCTGGCCCTGGTCCCTGCTGGACACCGACCCCACCGAGGCCTTCTACCGCCTGACCGCCAGGTTCACCTCTCGTCCGTGATCACCCGATCGTGGAGGGGCGGGTTGCGGAGGGAAGTGAGGGTAGGCTAACCTCATCATCGTCCGCTTCGTGGTGGGAGCGGCAGTCAGTTCGGGAACAGTGAAGGCCCCGGTTGAGGCGACCGGGGCCTTCATCTCCTCCTAGGACAGGGTCAGATCAGCACGACGATCAGCGCGGCCCAGCCCAGAGCCAGGCCCGCCGCGACCCCCAGCGCGACCCACCGCCAGACCAGCACCTTGCGCGCCAGCCACACCGAAGGCGCCAGCCCCGCGGTCACCACCACGTTCGCGCCGACCGCCAGCAGCGCGCTGGTCTCGTTCAACGTGAGCGCGAGAGTGACTACAGCCGCCAACGTGATCACGCCGACCAGCCCGCTGACGGTCAGCCCGGTCAGCCACGGTGTGAGCTCAGGCGGCCGGGGCTCCGGCGCGGGCCGCACCACGGTGGCGTCGACCACGAGCACCTCACCGGTCAATGGGTCGTGGTACCGCACGGTCGTCCCCAACGCGGCTGACACGCGGTCCGCGAGCTGACGGCCACGTCTGGACACGACCACGGCCGCGGTCGGATCCTCGGGCGCGTCGGCGCGTTGCATGGCGGCGACGACCTGCGCCCACTCGTCCAGCGCGGTGGACAGCTCGCCGGGGATCGAGCCGGGCTCGACCTCCGTCGCGTCCGGCCCGGTGAGCACCACTCGCTCACCGTTCGTGTGCAGCTCCACGGGCATAGCTAACCAGTAGCGATGGCGTAAAACGCGACGGCACCTGCGGTGGCGACGTTCAGCGAGTCAACTCCACCCGCCATGGGGATGCGCACTGCGTGTGACGCCGCCTTGATCGCCACGTCGGTCAGCCCGGGACCCTCGGAGCCGAGCAGCACCGCGACCGGTCCGTCGACCCGGATCTCGTTCAGTGGGACGGCGTCGGCCCTCGGTGTCAACGCGAGCACCTGGAAACCCTTGTCCTGCAGGTGCTTGAGCGGGTCGGGCCAGTCGGTGACGGTGGTGAACGGCACGGCGAGAACGTGTCCCATGGAGACCCGCACGCTGCGCCGGTACAGCGGGTCGCTGCACCCCGGGCCAATGACAACCCCGTCCACCCCGAACGCGGCGACATTTCGGAACAAAGCGCCGAGGTTTTCGTGGTCACCCACACCTTCGAGCACCGCGAGCCGCCGGGAACCGGTCAGATCATCCAGTGTCCACGGCTTGGCGCGATCGGCCACGGCGAGCACACCGCGATTCAGGTGAAATCCGACGACTTCCGCCATAACCTCGGCGGATGTGACATAGGCCGGGACCGTGTCCTCGGCTTCGCCGGCCACCTCGGCGATACGGCGTTCGACCCCGAGCAACGCCCGCACGGGGTACGGTGAGGCGAGCATTCGCCGCACGACGACTACGCCTTCCGCGATGACCAGGCCTTTTCCACCCGGGCGGTCGGGCCGCCGATCGGCCGTCGACAGGTCCCGGAAATCGTCCAACCGGGGGTCCGCGGGGTCGTCCACCCGGATCACGCTGGCCATGGCGCGGATCTTCCCATGTATAGGAATTCCGGTCGGCGGGAAACCCCGGTACGGACCAACCACTTTTCGCTGAGTGTTATCCACAGGTGACTTACAGCACCGATTTGGCCGCTAGCTATCCGGACAATTGCTGTGTCAACGTTATTCCTCCCGCTGGTGCAGCCGAGCCGAGCGAAGGGGAGGCGGCATGGGAAGGGACGTGACGACCGGGGCCTACACCCGGGAGGATCGCCAGAGGTATCGCCGCAAGATCCAGCGTTGCCTGGACGCGCTGGCGTCGATGCTCAACAGTGACACCTTCGCCTTTCACCGCAGGCAGATGGGTCTGGAGATCGAACTCAACCTGGTGGACGACCGGCTGCAGCCGGCCATGACGAACACGGTCGTGCTGGAGAAGATCGACGACCCGATGTTCACCACCGAACTGGGCCAGCACAACATCGAGCTGAACGTGGCGCCGCGCCCGCTGGACGGCAACGAGGCCATCGAGCTCGAGCACGACGTGCGCTGCCTGCTGACCAAGGCGAACGCCAAGGCGCACGACGCCGGCACGGACATGGTGATGATCGGCATCCTGCCCACCATCCGGGAGGAGCACTTCGACGCCCGCTGGCTGTCGCCGAACAGCCGGTACTCCGTGCTCAACGAGCAGATCTTCGCCGCGCGCGGGGAGGAGATGCTGCTCAACATGGAGGGCCAGCCGATGCCCGGCCGCCCGCCGGACCGGCTGCGCAGCTACGCCGAGTCGATCCTGCCCGAGGCCGCGTGCACCTCCGCGCAGCTGCACCTGCAGGTCGAGCCGGAGGGGTTCGCCGCGCACTGGAACGCGGCGCAGTGCCTGGCC
Organism: uncultured Actinocrispum sp.; assembly: GCA_966244135.1. Lineage (GTDB taxonomy): Bacteria > Actinomycetota > Actinomycetes > Mycobacteriales > Pseudonocardiaceae > Kibdelosporangium. The sequence continues at coordinate 7,413 of CBIMJO010000294.1, forward strand.
GGGCCGCAGGTCGCGCTCGCCGCGAACTCGCCTTTCCTGCTGGGCAAGGCACTCTGGCACGAGACCCGGATCCCGCTGTTCGAGCAGGCGACCGATACCCGGCCGGACGAGCTGAAGAACCAGGGCGTGCGGCCGCGGGTGTGGTTCGGCGAGCGGTGGATCACCTCGATCTTCGACCTGTTCGAGGAGAACGTCCGCTACTTCCCGAGCCTGCTGCCGGACACGCACGACGAGGACCCGATGGAGGCGCTGGCCGCCGGGCGGACCCCCGAGCTGCGGGAACTGCGGCTGCACAACGGAACCGTGTGGCGGTGGAACCGGCCGGTATACGACGTGGTGGACGGCGTGCCGCACCTGCGGGTGGAGAACCGGGTGCTGCCCGCCGGGCCGACCGTGGTGGACCTGGTGGCGAACGCCGCGTTCTTCTATGGCGCACAACGGGCCCTGGTGCTGGAAGACCGTCCACTCTGGACACAGATGTCGTTCCAGGCGGCCGAGGAGAACCTGTACGCGGCGGCCAAGCACGGGCTGTCGTCCCAGCTGTACTGGCCGGGGATCGGCTGGATCCCGCCGGACGAGCTGGTGCTGCGGCGGCTGCTTCCCATGGCGCACGAGGGTTTGCGCGACTGCGGGGTGTCGGACAACGCGCGGGAGCGGTATCTGGACATCATCGAGCAGCGGTGCGTGGCCCGGCGCAACGGCGCGACCTGGCAACGGGACACCGTGGCGCGCCTGGAGGAACGCGGCGCCACCCGCGACGCGGCGCTGACCGGCATGCTGCGCGCGTACATCGAACTCATGCACACCGGAGAGCCAGTGCACACCTGGCCCGTCGGCTAGTCTTCCAGAATGCCGAAGATTCTCGGTGAGTCCTTGGCCGCGCACCGCGAACAGGTGCGCGCCAAGGTGTTCGACGCGATGCGGACGTTGCTGTACACCCGCGGGTTCGACGGCATCACCCTGACGGGCGTCGCGACCGCCGCGGGCGTGGGCCGGACCGCGATCTACAACCACTTCCCGGACCGCGAGGCGCTGCTCGTCGCGTTCGTCGAGCACGAGACCGCGCTGTATGTCGAGCGCCTGCGGTCCGCGCTGGCCGGGGTGACCGACCCGGTCGATGCGCTGGCGGTGTTCGTGCGGATGCACCTCGAAGTGCTCGCCGCCCGGCACATGCCCCCGGGCGAGAAGCTCAACGCGGTGCTGTCCCCCGAGGCGTACTCCCAGATGTCCACACATGTGGCGCCGATCACATCCGAGCTGCGGGCGATCCTGGTCGCGGGCATGACCAGTGGGCAGATGACCTCGGCAGACGTCGCCGCGCAGGTCCCGATGATCATGGGCGCGCGGGCGGCTGCCGGGGATGTCGAGGCCGCCGTGGGGTTCGTTCTGCGCG
>CBIMJO010000295.1:0-8801 GCA_966244135.1 uncultured Actinocrispum sp.
GTCTCGCTGCGCCTGCGCACCGGCCGGATCAGGAACCGTTCGGTGGCGACGCCCATGCCGAACCCGGCCACGATGGCCACCGCGAGCGCGGCGATCAGCGGCACGCCCTTGGTCGTGCACCACCAGGCCAGGTAGCTGGTGAACAGCGCGAACTCGCCCTGCGCGAAGTTGATCGTCGACGAGCTGCGGAACACCACGACCAGGGCCAGCGCGATGAGCACGTAGAGCGATCCCGCGGTGGCCCCGGCGAACAACCGGTCCAGGAAGATGCCCATACCGCCTCCTTTCAGTAGCCGAGGTACGCGCGGCGGATGGCGTCGTTGTCGCTGAACTCGCTCGCCGGCCCGCTGGCCGCGACCGTGCCGACCTCCAGCAGGTACACCCGGGCGGCGATCTCCAGGGCCAGCTCGGCGTTCTGCTCGACGAGCAGCAAGGCCGTGCCCTCCTCGGTGTTGAGCCCCCGCAACACGTCGAACAGGCCCTGCACGATGACGGGGGCGAGGCCGAGGCTGATCTCGTCGCACAGCAACAGCCTGGGGCGGGCCATCATCGCCCGCGCGATGGCGAGCATTTGCTGTTCACCGCCGGAAAGCGTGCCCGCGAGCTGATCGCGCCGCTGTCCGAGCACTGGGAAGACCGAGTACCAGGTGCCGATGTCGGCGGCGACTTCCTTGCCGTCCCGGCGAGTGGTGGCCCCGACGCGCAGATTGTCCTGTACGGAAAGGTCGGTGAGCGTGCCGCGCCCCTGCGGTACCAGGCTGACACCCAGCCGCAGCATCGCGTCCGGGGTCGCGTCCCGGCACAACCGGCTCTCCACCGCGATCTCGCCGGTGTGCGCGATGAGCCCGGAAATGGCGCGCAGCAAGGTGGTCTTGCCCGCGCCGTTCGCGCCGAGCACCACCACGACCTCGCCCGCCGCCACCTCGAGGTCGATCCCGTGCAGCACCGCCGCCGAGCCGTACCCCGCGCGCAGGCCGCGCACGCCCAGCAGCGCGGTCATGCGGCCCGTCCCAGGTAGGAGGCGACGACCTCGGGGGAGCGCTGGACCTCGTCCGGGGTGCCGTCGGCGATCACCTTGCCGAAGTCCATCGCCACGACGTGATCCGAGATCCCCATCACCAGGCCCATGTGGTGCTCGACGAGCAACACGCTGAACCCGAACTGGCCGCGCAGCCGCACGATCAGCTCGCCGAGGTCGTGGACCTCCGAGTGGGTGAGGCCGCCCGCGGGTTCGTCGAGCAGCAGCAGCGAGGGACGGCTCATCAGCGCGCGGGCCAGTTCGACGCGTTTGAGCGTGCCGAACGGCAGTCCCTGCGCGGGCCGGTGGGCGACATCGGTGAGGTCGAGTTCCTTGAGCAGCCACCAAGCCTCGGACTCCAGGCGGCGCCGTGCCGCGCGGCCGCCCGGCCGGCTGATCATCGCGCCCAGCAACCGCGGTGTGTCACGGGAGTGACCGCCGACGACCGTGTTGTCCATGACCGTCAGCGAGCCGAACAACGCGAGGTTCTGGAACGTCCGGGCGACGCCACTGTGGACGATCCGGTGCCGCCGCAGCGCGAGCAGGTCGGTGCCGTCGAACCGGATCGAGCCCGAGTCCGGCCGGTAGACCCGGGTGACGCAGTTGAACAACGACGTCTTGCCCGCGCCGTTCGGCCCGATCAGGCCACAGATCTCGTTGTCCGCCACGGTCAGGCCGGCGTGGTTGAGCGCGGTGACACCACCGAACCGAAGGAGTAGATCACGGACTTCCAGCACTGGCTCACCTCCCGGTCCGGGTAGGCCTGGGACACGCACGCGCCCGTCGCCGGAGGTCCGGCGGCGTCGCCGTACTTCAGTTAGCAGTGTTGAGATTCATACAACACGGTCCGATGTCGGGTCAACGCCTCGACGCTTTTTCGTTGTCCAACCAGAATGAACCTAGGTTCTCAACGCTGTTAGTTGTAGTGTCGAGGGCATGCCTGGAGTGGACAGTGTTGTGGCCGTTCTGCTGGCGAAGCAGGCCATCACCGAGCTACTGACCGGTTACCTGAGAGCGATCGACCGCGGGGACATCGCGACCCTGCGGTCGTGTTACCTGCCTGGCGCGACCGAGGAGCATGGTGGCCTGTACAGCGGCCCGGCCCAGGGGTACATCGACTCCATCGAACAGGCGCTCACCCATCCCAAAGCCGTCGCCACGCACGCGCTGTCCAACGTTCTGATCGAAGTGGACGGTGACCGGGCGCGTTCGGAGCACTATGTTCTGGCCATGACCCGGATGAAGACCGACGGCGTGGTCACCGACTCGCTCGTCGCTTCGCGAATCATCGACGACCTGCGGTGCGTGGACGGCCGGTGGGGCATCGCCCGGCGCAGGCTGCGGTTCGACTGGGCGCACGACCTTGGCCCGCGCCCCGAGCGCTGGCTCGCCGGGCGGCAGGACCCGGCGGAGTTGTTGCACGGAGCCAAGTTCCCGGACGACCCGGTGTACGACGACGGCTGGCGATCGGGAGGGGAGTGACGATGCCGGCCGCGGTCGAAGGATGCGTCGCCCTGGTGACCGGCGGCAACCGGGGCATCGGCGAGGCGTTCGTGCAGGAGCTGCTTTCCCTTAAGGCGCAACGCGTCTACTGCGCTGCCCGCAAGGTCTCGGACATCCCGGCCGAACTGACCGCGGCGGGCGCGATCCCGGTCGAGCTGGACATCACCGACGAGGCCCAGGTCGCCGCCGCGGCTGCAGCGTGCCCGGATGTGACCGTACTGGTGAACAACGCCGGTCTGCACGGCCGCGAACGGCTGGTGCTCACCGAACATCCCGAGGTCGCCCGCCAGGAGATGGAAGTCAACTACTTCGGCACCCTCAACATGATCCGCGCGTTCGCCCCGGTGCTCGGCGCGAACGGCGGTGGCGCGATCGTCAACGTGCTGTCGGTGGCCGGTGCGTTCCCGACCGCGTTCATGGGTGGGTACTCACCGGCCAAGTCGGCGGCGTTGTTCCTGTCCACCATCGCGCGCGCCGAACTGGAACCCCAGCACACCACCGTGACGGCGTTGATCGTCGGCTCGGTGGACACCCGGATGGCCGACCACGTCGAAGGAATCAAGGAGAACCCGAGGGACATCGCCACGATCGGCTTGCGCGCCATGGCCCGCGGTGAACGAACCGTCGACACCGACCGGATGGCGGTCGAGGCCAGGGCGCGCTACGCACTCGACCCGGTGCGCTGGGAACAGGGCATGGCCAAGGTCCTCAACACCGGCAACCTCTCCACCGGGCGGGGTGGGAAATGACCTACCGGATCGTGCAGTGGGCCACCGGGTCCATCGGGAAGACCTGCCTGCGGGCGGTGCTCGACTCGCCGGACTGCGAGCTGGCCGGGTTGTACGTCTACAGCGACCGGAAACTGGGCCGGGACGCCGGTTCGATCGCCCGCCGCCCGGACACCGGCGTGCTCGCCACCAACGACATCGAGGACATCCTCAAGCTCGACGCGGACGTGGTGATCCACACCGCCCGTCTGCAACTGCCGTACGAGTTGCACGACAACGACATCTGCCGGTTGCTGCGCTCCGGCAAGAACGTGATCACCACTGCGGGGCAGCACTACCCGTGGGCGCACGGCCCGGAACGTGCCGAGATGTTCTTGGAAGCCTGCCATGCGGGTGGTGCGAGTCTGTACGGCGCCGGTGTCAGTCCGGGTTTCGTCGGCGAACGGCTCGCGCTGACCTTGGCGAGCGCGGCGCTGGAGCTGGACGCGATCGTGATCGACGAGGTGTTCGACGCCAGCGGCATGCTCAGCCCGGACTTCGTGTTCACCGTGATGGGCATGGGAACCGACCCGGCGACCACCGACCTGAGGACCGGCCCGCTGCCGGAGCTCTACCGCAAGCTGTACTCGGAGACGTTGTGCTTCATGGCCGACAGCCTCGGCCTCACCGGGTACACAGTGGACAGTGGCCACCACGTCGAGCTGGCGGCGGAGGATCTCACCGTCCGCGCGGGCACCATCGGCAAGGGAACCGTCGTGGCGACGGAATGGCGCTGGCACGTGGTCACCGAAGGCCGTCGCCGGCTGAGCCTGTCGATCATCTGGACCATGGATCCCACCCTACCGCGCTACGCCGGGCGCCCGCACTGGCAGCTGCGGATGACCGGCAAACCCGAGCTGACCATGTCGCTGGACCTGCACGACCCGGTCGGCGCCGAGGTGATGACCACTGGCGGCCAGTACATCGTCGCCGGGCTCGTGCTGCGCGCGATCCCGGTCGTGGTGGCGGCGGGCCCGGGGATCGTCACGCCGTACGTGTTCGCGCCCTACCAGTCCTGATCAGCCCGCCGAGGCCTGCTCGTCGGTGTTGCGTTCGACCTGGACGGAGGCGCCGCGCAGGCGTTCGCGGCACTGGCTGCAGATCAGCCGGGGGTGGAAGGCGCGGCGGCACTGGGTGTGGGTCAGGCGCATGGCGGGGCCCTCGGGGGCCTGGAACCAGCGGTGCCCCCACTCGAGCACCGTGGCCAGCACCGGGAAGAACGCGCGGCCCTTCTCGGTGAGGTGGTAGATCACCCAGTCCGGGCGCTGCGGGTTCGGGGCGGCGACCAGCACGCCGATGTCGCAGAAGGTGCGCAGCCGCTCGGCGACGATCGTGGGCGGGGCACCCATCCGCTGCTCGAACTCGCCGAACCTGGTGGCGCCCATGAACGCCGCGCCCAGCAGCGCGGTGGACCAGCGGTTGCCGATCAGCGCCATGGTCTGGGTGACCAGCTCGGTCGGCCGGCTGCCGGAGTGGGCGCGGCGCCGGGTCACGCCGGTGGGGATGCTGCGCTCCCAGCCGCCACTCGGGCCGAACTTGCCCTGCACGTCACGGGGCTCGGTGACCTCGTCGCAGGCCTCGCAGGACAGCAGCGGGCTGAAGATCTCACCGCACTTGGTGTGCCGCATCTGCGGCAGGTGCTCCTCCGGGTCGTTCACCCAGTTCTGCTCCCACGCCCACATGGTCAGCAGGATCGGCCACATCTGCCGGCCGCGCGGGGTGAGCCGGTAGTACTGGCGCGGCGGGCGCGAGTCGTACCGGACCCGCTGCATGATGTCGGCCTTCACCAGCCGGGCCAGCCGCGCGGTCAGCGTCGAGCTGGAGATCGGCCCGGCGTTGAGCCACTCGTTGTACTGCGTGAGCCCCTCGTTCAACGCCAGCTGCACGATCCACAGCGTCCACTCGTCGCCGATGATGCCGTTGCTGACGGCGATCGCGTTGGGTCCGCCCGCCTCCAGGAGGGTGACGCCGCCGGGCGTGTTCGGGTCCATCGATGTTCCCCAAAATGACCGCAGGTGTGAGATCCGGTTGGATTATGCCCGGACGAACGAGAACCGCACGCCGCACAGGGTGTCCTCGGCGTCGGTGCCGGCCGCCAGCTCGACCGCCACCAGCCCGTCGGTGCCCTGCACGAACCGCAGTTCCCGGCCGCCGAGGTCGAGCACGGTGCCGGTGACGGGTAAGTCCAGCAGGGTCGCCCAGCGCCGGGCGTACTCGGCCGGGTCGGGCACCGCCAGCTCCACTGCCACGATGTCCTGGACGACCTTCGTGCTGCCGGTCTCGGACAGTTCGGGGCAGAAGTGCCAGTCCGCGCCCGAACGCATCTCGTCGATCTCGGCGAGTGTGCCGAGGTCGCGCGGATGCCATTGGGTGAGCGGGTTTCCCTCGTAGACGGTCCGCATGACGGGTTTCAGCCCGATCGAGGCCGCGCGGGCCACCATCGCGTCGGCGTCGGCGACCTGGATGGCCACCATGTACCCGCATTCGCCGTTCCGCTGGAGCAACCGGCCGGAGGACGAGTCCTCGGCCAGCGGCGCGACGATCTCGAGGAAGGTCTGGTCGATGGCCAGCACCTCGTGCTCGAACCCCAGCGCGGCCATCCCGGACTCGTCGCGGACGCCGTCGTTCAGGCCGAGCAGGGACTTGGTGCGGGCCAGGGTGCCGGGCAGGTCACCGGTGAGCAGGACCACCTGCCGCAGCTTCGGGAATGGGGGCACGGGAGTCCTCTCAGACAGCCAGTCGGTCGCGCAGGACGCGTTTGAGGATCTTGCCGACCGGGTTGCGCGGCAGTTCGGGGACGATCTCCAGCCGCTCCGGCCACTTGAACCGGGCCACCTGCCGGTCCCGCAGGGCGGCGACCAGTTCGTCCAGGATCGGTGGGGCGCCGGGCTCGCGGGGTGCGACGAAGGCGCACAATCGTTCGCCCAGCACCGGATCGGGCATGCCCACCAGCGCGATCTCGCCGACCTTCGGGTGCGCGGAGAGCAGCGACTCGATCTCGGCCGCGGACACCTTGTACCCGCCGCGGCTGATCAGGTCCTTGGCGCGGTCGACGTACACCAGCAGCCGCTTGTCGTCGCCGGTGTACTCGAAGAGGTCGCCGGTGCGGTAGTAGCCCTGCTCGTCGAACGGCGGCGGCACGTCGCCCCAGTAGCCCGCGAAGATCGTCGGGGCGGACACCCGAAGCTCGCCGGGGTGCCCTGGTTCCGTCACATCCAGGCCGGTGTCCAGATCCACCAGGCGTGACTTGGTCTCGCGCCCGGCGCGGGCCCGCCAGGCGAAGCCCGGGTCGCCCGGCCGCGGGAACAACCGGCCACGGTCGGCGGGGTCCGGGATGGTGTCCGGGCAGCCGAACAGGCACAGGCCCTCGTTGGAGCCGAACAGGTTCAGCACCTCGACGCCGCGATCCCGTTCCCACGCCTCGATCATCCACGCGGGCAGCGGCGCCGACCCGGACCCGACCGCCCGCAGCGAGGAGAGGTCACTCGCCGCCAGCTTGTCCGGATTGGCCACCAAAGTCGTGAGCACCGCGGGCGGCGCGCATGTGTACGTCACGCGTTCGCGTTCGATCTGGCCGAGGAACACCTCGAGGTCGAACGGATGATGCTGCACGAGGGTGGCGCCGAGCATCAGCCACGGCAGGAACATCCCGGCCATCCCGCCCGCGTTGACCATCGGAAATGGGTTGAGCAGGACGTCCTCGCCGGTGAGCTTCGGCGTGGAGATGGTGCCGAGCGCGACCGCCTGCCAGTCGCCGTGCGCGCGGGGCACGCCCTTGGGGAAGCCCTCGGTCCCGGACGTCCAGCACAAGGTCACGCAGTCGTTGGGATGAACCTCGATTTCCTTGGCGTAGCGCCGATACTCGTCATCCTCAGTGGACAGACCGAGATCGGTCACCCCTGATGGGAGGTCGTCGCCCCACGCGAGGACCTTCGGGATCTTCAACGCCACGGCTTGTTCGGCCAGGCGGGCCTTGTTGGCACGGGCGACCGTGACGAAAGCCTTGAGCCCGGCCAGTTCGCCCATTGTGGACAGTTCATGTCCCGCGTACTGGATCGGGAACGCGCACGCGATCGCCCCGAGGCTCGCCGTGGCCAGGTACGCGCAGGCCAGTTCGACGATGTTGGGCAACTGGACGCCGACCACATCGCCCTGCCGGATCCCGGCCCGGTACAACGCACTCGCCAGCCTGGTGACCTCGGTGTCGACTTCGGCCCAGGTCAGGCGCCGGGGCGGGCCGTCGGTGATGGCCTCGCGGTTGGCCGGGTCGACGAGGGAGAGGTGGCCCGGGCGCGCGGCCACGTGCCCGGCGAGCAGATCGGGCCAGGTCAGGCCGCTCCACCAGCCGTCCCGGAGGAACCCGGCGACCTTGTCCTCGGGGTAGAGCCGCATTGGCGCCCCTTTCTAGCCGGTACCCGGCAGTCCGGCGGCGAAGTCCCGGAACGCTGCCTGCGCCTCGGGGAACTCGCGCGGTTCGGCCTTGCGGCTGCGCGCGATCAGGTCGGTCAGCTCACCGGGCGTGATCGAGCCGCCGGGCAACGCGACCGTGCCCCACTCGACCGCACTGGCCACCCGCAACCCGCCTCCGGCGCTGACCAGCACCTGCCCGTTCAACGTCGACTCTGGGTCGACCAGGGCGGTCACGAGCGGGCCGACGGCCTCGGGTGGCAGCGAGTCCTGGAAGTCGCTGGGCATGCCCGCGGCGGTCATCTGGGTGGTCGCGTAGGGCAACAGGATGTTGGTGAGCACGTTCCGGCGTTCCCCTTCGACGGCGATCGCCCGGCCCAGCGCGATGAGCGCGCCCTTGCTCGCCGAGTAAGCCGAAGCGGTGGGTTCGCCGTGCAGTCCGGCCGCGGAGGAGACGAACACGATCCGGCCGGACCCGGCTTCGCGCATGTGTTTGCTGCACAGCATGGCGATGTGCGCGCTGCCACCGAGGTTGGCCGCGATCACCGCGTCGAACCGGTCCGGGGTGGACTTGTGGAACATCGCCGGGTCGGCCACGGCCGCGCTGGTGACCAGGAAGTCCAGCCGCCCGAACGCGTTCAGCGCGGTGTCCAGGATGGACTGGGCCGCGCCGGGGTCGGTGACATCGCTGGTCTCGGCCACCGCCGTGCCACCGGCTGCCCGGATCTCCTCGACCACCCGCTGCGCCGCGCCTTCACCGGTCCGGTCCCGGTTGTTGACCACGACATGCGCTCCGGCCGCCGCCAGGTCCAGCGCGAACGCCCGGCCGAGTCCCTTGCCGCCGCCGGTGACGATCCCGGCCCGGCCGGCCAGCCTGGTCACGCGTCCACCCGCTCGACCAGGACGGCCACACCCAGACCGGCCGCTCCGCTGACCGCGGCGACGCCGTAGCGCCCGCCCCGCCGCTCCAGTTCGTCGACGCACTGGCCGACCAGGATCGCGCCGGTGGCGCCGAAGGCGTGTCCCCTGGCGATGGTGCCGCCGGTGGGGTTCATCCGGTCCGGACCGGCGTCCAGGTCACGGCGGAACCGCAGGCACACCGCGCC
>CBIMJO010000296.1:0-8800 GCA_966244135.1 uncultured Actinocrispum sp.
CAGACAGCACGACCCGGTCCGGGCTGAGCAGGTTCACCAGGTTGGCGACCCCGATTCCCAGGTACTCCGCCGTTTCCGCGACGGCCTCGCGCGCGGCCTTGCTGGTGGCGGACTTCGCGACCAGTTCGGCCATTCTGGACTCGGTGTCGTCGGCGTCGAACTTCTTGCCGTACCGCTCGAGGATCGCCTCCGCACCGATGTACGCCTCAAGGCACCCACGGGATCCACATCGGCACGCTTCGCCACGGACCTGTACGACCGTATGGCCCCATTCGCTCGTCGTGCTGGTCGCGAGCCGGTAGGAATCGGACCCGGTGGCCACCGCGGCGCCCACGCCGACACCCAGCAACGCGATCACCGCGCGGTCGGCGTCCCGGCCCGCACCGCGCCACATCTCCGCCTGGCCAAGGGTTCTCGCGCAGTTGTCGACGTACAGCGGCGCCTCGATGTGCGAGCGCAGCATCGGCACCAGCGGCACCCCGGCCCACTCCAGCGTCGGCGCGTAGACCAGGCCGTCCGACCGGACCGCCCCCGGCACGCCCACTCCGACACCCAGCAGGCCGGCCGGGTCGATGCCCTCGGTCACCGCGGCGATCCCGTCGATCACCAGCCGCGCAACGGATTCCGGTTCGAGGTGGGTGTCCGCTATCGGGTAGGTGACCAGCTTGAGCGTTTCCAGCGTGCAGTCGAACAGGCCGACCTGCACGTGCGTCTCGCCGATGTCCACACCGACGACCTGAGCGAAGTCGCCGCGCACCCGCAGCAGCGTGCGCGGGCGGCCGCCGTCGGAGTCGACCGAGCCGGCCTCGGCCACCATGCCGTCGTTGATAAGGTCGGAGATGACATTGGACACGGTCGCCGAGCTCAGCCCGGATGCGTGCATCAGCTCCAGCCTGCTGCCCGGCCCGTGCAGGTACAGTCTCGACAACAGCGCGGACCTGTTGTGCCTACGCAGGTCGCGCGTCGTCTGCTGGACAGGCCTGAGCATGTTACGGATTGTGCCACGCGAGTCCATCACCAGCCCCGCGGGTTACTTGAAAATTTAAATTATGGCATGCGTTTAGGCTGGTAAGGCATGCTGTGCGTGGCGGTACGACGGACAGAGGGGTAGCCATGCCAGCCAAGCGCACCACGGTGCGGGATCTGCGCCGCCACAACCGGTCCACGCTGCTGTCCAAGCTGTTCTTCGACGGCCCGCTCTCCCGGCACGAGCTGAGCCAGCTGACCGGCCTGTCCGCGGCCACCGTCTCCAACGTCACCGGCGAGCTGGTCGACGAGCGGCTGATCATCGAGGCGGGCCTGGTCGAGTCGGACGGCGGCCGGCCGCGGGTGCTGCTGCGGGTGGATCCGGCGTACGGCCATGTGATCGGCATCGACGTCGGCGAGACCGGCGTCAAGGTGGAGCTGTTCGACCTGGCGATGAACCGGCTCGGCGCGGTGGACCACCCGGTGGCCAGCCGCCTGGACCCGGGCACCGTGGTCGCGCAGATCGCCTCGGGAGTGGCCGAGGTGCTGGCCGAGGCCGGGGTCGAGGAGCGGACGGTGCTCGGCATCGGGGTCGGCGTGCCCGGCACTGTCGAGCAGAACAAGCCGGTCGTGGTGCACGCGCAGACCATCGGCTGGGAGGGCGTGGCGATCGAGGAACTGCTGCGCGCCAGCGGGATCACGCTGCCGCTGTTCTTCGACAACGGCGCCAAGACCCAGGGCCAGGCGGAGATGTGGTTCGGCGCCGGCCGGGGCGCGCGGCACGCGGTGATCGCGCTGATCGGGTCCGGCGTGGGCGCCTCGGTGATCACCGACGGGACCACGTACCGCGGGTCCACCAGCAGTGCCGGCGAGTGGGGTCATACCACCATCGTCTACAACGGCCGGTTGTGCCGGTGCGGTTCGCACGGCTGCCTGGAGGCGTACGCCGGTGCCGAGGGGATCCTCGACCGCTACCGCAAAGCCCGTGGTGGCAAGGACATCCCGGGTACCGACGAACAGTCCCAGCTGGACGCGATGGTTGCGGCGGCGGTGCGGAGCAAGACCGCGGCGAAGGTGCTCGAGGAGACCGCGGGCTACCTGGGCGCGGGCATCGCGAACCTGATCAACCTGTTCAACCCGGAGCGGATCGTGCTCGGCGGCTGGGCCGGGCTGGCCATCGGCGGCCGCCTGCTGCCCGGGATTCGCCAAGCGGCACAGGCACATGCGCTGCGCCACCCGTACGGCGTCACCTCGATCGAGCTGTGCCAGCTCGGCCCCGACGCCGTCGCCGTCGGCGCGGCAACCCTTCCAGTGGCCGCACTTCTCGCCGAGGGCGGCGATCCCAGGGAAAATACGGCTGCCGCATAAGCATGTTTGCGCCAGCCGGGATTACATGATCAAGTTTGCCTCGATCCATGGCCTAGGTGGACCGACTTCCGGCCGGTCCACTCAGGCCTCCCCTGCCGGAGGTCCTCACCCCGCAGGCCAAACGCTCGTCCATCCACTGTAGACACAGCACAACAGACCAATCGTGCCGTCCGGCTCGATTGGCTTGTGCTGCCCGTCACAGGCAGGAAACACCCCCGGGTGCGCGCCCGTCAAGGGCGACACCGGAGCACCAGCCCCATTTTGAAACAGCATCCCGCAGGTCACAGCCTTGTTCTCGTCTTTATTCGAGGTTAAAATAATGTCCGCTCGTGGCCTGTTGACCAGGCCTGGCATGGCAAGGTATTGCCGCCCTGGTCTAGACCATGCATACTGCTGATCGGTACCCGGAACCGGTACCGGACACGACGACGACCCCCACACCAGGCAACACCACACCAATCGCCGCTACGGCGCTTGGAAGCGCTCTCGCCGGAACGAGTGGCCCCTGCACTGCCACTCGCTCCGGAACCCCTGCACGAGAGGTGACAACGATGTCTTTCCGCCTTACCCGGCGGACTCGGGCGGGCGTGGCGTTATCCGCCGCGCTCCTGCTCGGTTCCATGCTGACCGGCGCGGTCAGCAGCACGGCTTCCGCAAGCCCCGCCGCCGATGTGGGGATCCTGGCGACCACGTTCGCCGACGAGTTCAACGGCCCGGCCGGCAGCGCGCCGGACGGCAGCAAGTGGAACCTCGAGACCGGCGACAACGTGAACAACCACGAGCGCCAGTACTACACCAACCGGACCAGCAACGCCGCGATGGACGGCCAGGGCAACCTGGTGATCACCGCGCGCCGGGAGAACCCGGGCAACTACAACTGCTGGTACGGCCGGTGTGAGTACACCTCGGCGCGGCTGAACACCGCCGGCAAGTTCTCCCAGGCCTACGGCCACTTCGAGACCCGCCTGAAGATGTCCTACGGACAGGGCATGTGGCCGGCGTTCTGGATGCTCGGCGGCGGCAACTGGCCGACCGACGGCGAGATCGACGTGATGGAGAACGTCGGTTTCGAGCCGAACACCGTGCACGGCACCATCCACGGCCCGGGTTACTCGGGCGCGGGCGGCGTCGGCGCGGCCTACAACGGCCCGCGGTTCGCCGACGGCTTCCACACCTTCGCGGTGGACTGGTCGCCGAACAAGATCGTGTGGTCGGTGGACGGCAACGTCTACGAGACCCGCACCCCGGCCGACCTGAACGGCAACCGCTGGGTGTACGACCACCCGTTCTTCATCATCCTCAACCTGGCGGTCGGCGGCTACTGGCCGGGCGACCCCAACGGCAGCACGCCGATGCCCAACACCCTGACCGTCGACTACGTCCGGGTGACCGACTCGTCGAGCGCACCTCCAGGCGGTGGCGGCCGGATCACCGGACTGGCCGGCAAGTGCGTGGATGTCGCCGGCGCCAACTCCGCCAACGGCACCCCGGTGCAGTTGTACGACTGCAACGGAACCGCTGCCCAGCAGTGGAGCCGCAACGGCAACGCGTTCCAGTCACTGGGCAAGTGCATGGACGTGTCCGGCGGCGGAACCGCCAACGGGACACCCGTCCAGCTCTGGGACTGCAACGGTTCCGGGGCGCAGCAGTGGGCCGTCAGCGGAGCGGGAGACATAGTCAACATCCAGGCCAACAAGTGCCTTGACGTCACCGGCAACAACTCGGCCAACGGGACCAGGCTGCAGATCTGGGACTGCTCGGGCGGGGCGAACCAGAAGTGGTCCGTCAGCTAGGTGACCTGCCCAGGGCGCGGCGCCGGGCCTCCTGCTCCCCGGCGCCGTTGCCCGCCTTTCCCTGCCCGCACTCGTTTTCAAGAGAACGAGGTACTTCGCCGTGTCCAGAAGTAGTAGCAGAATCGGGAAGATCGGCGCCGCCCTGCTGATGACGGTGGGCGCGCTGAGCGTCGCCACACCGGCGCAGGCGGCCGGTGAACAGGTCAACATCTGGCTCACCACGACGAACGACGGCGGCGGCCGGAACGTCACGCGCGGCCTGCAGCAGCAGACCCCCGTCAACTTCACCGCCGGGACGGGTTCCGGCGGGGCGACCATCACGGTCAACGAGAACACGACGTACCAGCCGTTCGAGGGTGGCGGCGCGTCCTTCACGGACTCAGCCGCGTGGCTGATGAACTCCAGTGGCCTGTTGTCCTCGGCCACCCGCAACGACGTGATGAACAAGCTGTTCAACCCGAACACCGGGATCGGCGTGTCGTTCCTGCGCAACCCGATGGGCGCGTCGGACCTGGCCCGCAACAGCTACTCCTACGACGACGGCGCGGACGACCCGAACCTGACCCGGTTCTCCATCGCGCACGACCTGGCCGACGTCGTTCCCCTGACGCGGCAGGCGAAGCAGCTCAACCCGGCGATGAAGATCATGGCAACGCCGTGGTCGCCGCCGCCGTGGATGAAGGACAACAACGACTTCAAGCTCGGCTGGGTCGAGTCGCAGTACTACCCCGCGCTGGCGCAGTACTTCGTGAAGTACGTGCAGGCCATGGGCGCGCAGAGCATCCCGATCGACTACGTGTCGGTGAACAACGAGCCGACCTGCTGCGCCACCTACCCGTCGGCGAACTGGAACGGCTCCGGGCTGGCCGTGTTCACCAAGAACAACCTGCTGCCCGCGCTGCAGAACGCCGGACTGTCCACAAAGGTGCTGGCGCTGGACTGGAACTGGGACCAGTACCAGTCGTTCGCCGCGCCGACGCTGAACGACGCCGCGATCCGCAACCACCCGAACTTCGGTGGCATGGCGTGGCACGGCTACGCGACGGACCACTCGCTGGTCTCGACGCAGACGACGGTGCGCAACCAGTACCCGAACCTCGGCGTGTACGACACCGAGATGTCCGGTGGCACCTGGGTGGGCAACCAGCAGAACGACGACATGATCAACATGATCGACTACGCGCGCAACTGGAGCCGCAGCTTCGTCAAGTGGAGCCTGGCGATCGACCAGGCGCATAACCCGCACAACGGCGGCTGTGACGTCTGCACCGGCCTGATCACCGTCCACAATGGAGACGGCCGCAACGGCCAGGTGGACTACACCGTCGAGTACTACACGATGGGGCACCTGACCAAGTTCGTGAAGCCGGGCGCGCTGCGCATCGACTCCACCGACAACGGCTCGGTGCGCAACGTGGCCTGGAAGAACCCGGACGGCTCCAAGGCGCTGATCGCGTACAACACCACCGGCAGCACCCAGAACGTCCGCGTCAACTGGGGCAGCCAGTCGTTCACCTATGCCCTGCCCACCAAGACCTCGGCCACCTTCACCTGGGGTGGCACACAGGGCGGGCCTCCCGGTGGCGGCACCGGCCCGGTCACCGGGCTGGCGGGCAAGTGCGTGGACGTGGCCGGAGCCAACTCCGCCAACGGAACCGCTGTGCAGCTGTACGACTGCAACGGCACCGGCGCGCAGCAGTGGACCCGGTCCGGCAGTGCCTTCCAGGCGCTGGGCAAGTGCCTCGACGTCTCCGGCGCCGGAACCGCCAACGGGACACCGGTCCAGATCTGGGACTGCAACGGATCGGGAGCCCAGCAGTGGCAACCGAACGCGAACGGTGGCCTGGTCAACACCGGTGCGAACAAGTGTCTGGACGTGACCGGGAACAACTCGGCCAACGGCACCAGGCTTCAGATCTGGGACTGCACCGGCGCGGCCAACCAGCGCTGGACCATCCCAGCCGCTTGATATCGGGAGATGATTTGCTCAGGAAATCCGCGGCGCTGCTCACTGGCGCTGCCGCCGCTCTGACCCTGGCCGCCGCCCCCGCAGCGGCGGCCACCGGTCAGATCACCGGCCTGGCCGGGAAGTGCGTTGATGTGGCCGGCGCGAACAACGCCAACGGAACGGCCGTGCAGTTGTGGGACTGCAACGGAACCAACGCTCAACAGTGGACAGTGACGGGCACCGGCGCCGTCCAGGCGCTGGGTAAGTGCCTGGACGTCGCCGGTGGTGGGACCGCGAACGGGACCCTCGTCCAGTTGTGGGACTGCAACGGCACCGGTGCGCAGAACTGGGTCGTCTCGGCCGCGAACGACCTGGTGAACGTGCAGGCCAACAAGTGCCTGGACGTCACGGGGAACAACTCGGCCAACGGGACCAGATTGCAGATCTGGGACTGTGCGGGGACGCCGAACCAGAAGTGGACCGTGCCCGGCGGTGGCGGCACCCCGCCCACCGACCCGCCGCCCGGGGGCAACGGCGCGATGGCTGTGGCGCCGTACATCTACAACGGCTGGGGCGCTCCGCCGAACCCGGTCGACGTGATGAACGCGACCGGCGTCAAGTGGTTCACCATGGCCTTCATCCTCAGCAACGGGTACTGCAACCCGCAGTGGGACGGCAACCGGGGCCTGACCGGTGGCGTGGACCAGAACTCGATCAACCAGATCCGCGCGGCCGGCGGCGACATCATCCCGTCGTTCGGCGGGTACAGCGGCAACAAGCTGGAGAGCTCGTGCGGCAGCGCGGGTGAGCTCGCCGACCGGTACCAGCGGGTGATCAACGCGTTCGGCCTCAAGGCGATCGACATCGACATCGAGGACCAGGCCTACTCGGACCCGAACACCCAGCAGCGCACCATCGACGCGTTGAAGATCGTCCGGGCGAACAACCCGGGCATCGTCATCTACATCACGCAGGGCACCGGCCAGGGTGGCCCGGACACCAGCCTGATCAACCGCGGTGCGCGGTCCGGGTTCGCCGCGGACGCGTGGGCGATCATGCCGTTCGACTTCGGTGGCGCGGGCCAGAACATGGGCAACCTGACCGTGAGCGCGGCCGAGGGCCTGAAGAACGCGCTGCGCGGCGCGTACGGCTACTCCGATGACCAGGCGTACCGGCACATGGGCATCTCGTCCATGAACGGCGTCACCGACGGGACCAACCCGGAGCACGTCTACCCGTCGGACTTCCGCACCATCCTGGGTTACGCCCAGCAGCACCACATCGCGCGACTGACCTTCTGGTCGGTCAACCGGGACCGGCCGTGCACGGGAGGCCCGGCCGACAGCTGCTCGGGTGTTTCACAGCAGCCGTGGGAGTTCACGAAGGTGTTCGCCCCCTACCAGGGCTGACGCCTTCACCGGAAGTGGCCCCTGTTTCACCGGCGGGGGCCACTTCGCGTATATGGAAGAGAAGGAGAACGATGATCCGAAGAACCTCTGCCCTGCTGGCCGGGGCGGCCGCCGCCTTGGCCATGGTCGTGTTGCCCGCCCTGCCGGCAACAGCGGCCACCGGAGCGATCACCGGTCTGGCCGGCAAGTGTGTGGACGTGGCGGGCGCCAACAGCGCCAACGGCACCGCTGTGCAGCTGTACGACTGCAACGGAACCGGCGCGCAGCAATGGAACGTGGTCGGCAACGGCCAGATCCAGGCGCTGGGCAAGTGTTTGGACGCGGCGGGCGCCGGTACCGCGAACGGCACCGTGATCCAGTTGTGGGACTGCAACGGCACGGGTGCCCAGAACTGGACCGTGACGGCCGCCAAGGACATCGTGAACATCAGCGCGAACCGATGCCTGGACGTCACCGGCAACGACTCGGCGAACGGAACCCGCCTCCAGCTGTGGGACTGCACCGGCGGCGGCAACCAGAAGTGGAACGCGCCGGGGAGCGGCGGCGGGACCCAGCCCGGCGGCTTCGTGGTCACCGAGGCCCAGTTCAACCAGATGTTCCCGGGCCGCAACGGGTTCTACACGTACAGCGGCCTGGTGACGGCCGCGAACTCCTTCCCGGGCTTCGCCAAGACGGGCAGTGACACCATCAGGAAGCAGGAAGCGGCGGCCTTCCTCGCCAACGTGGCCCACGAAACGGGCAACCTGGTGTTCATCGTCGAGCAGAACACCGCCAACTACCCCCACTACTGCGACGCCAGCCAGCCCTACGGCTGCCCCGCAGGCCAAGCGGCGTATTACGGCCGCGGCCCGATCCAGCTGTCCTGGAACTTCAACTACAAGGCCGCGGGCGACTACCTCGGCATCGACCTCCTGCACAACCCCAACCTCGTGCAGACCGACGCGGCGATCTCCTGGAAGACCGCCCTCTGGTACTGGAACACCCAAACGGGCCCCGGCACCATGACCCCCCACAACGCGATGGTGAACAGCCGAGGCTTCGGCGAGACCATCCGCAGCATCAACGGCAGCATCGAATGCAACGGTGGCAACCCCGCCCAAGTCCAAAGCAGAGTGAACAGCTACAACCGCTTCGTCGGCATCCTCGGCGTCCCCGCCGGCGCCAACCTCTCCTGCTGAACCCCTACGGCGCCGCCCCATCTTGCTCGGGGCGGCGCTGTCTTTTGGCGATGGTGGGCTCGGGTTCTCAGAGGGCGCGGAGCTGGGGTGGTTGTGCTTGGGGTGTTTGGGTGGGTGCTGGGATAGGCGCGGTTCGGT
>CBIMJO010000297.1:0-8796 GCA_966244135.1 uncultured Actinocrispum sp.
GATCGACGCGGCCTCGTAATAGCTCGGGGAGATCTGCCGCAGCCCCGCCAGCAGCTTCTTCTGATCACCAGCGGGCAAGGCCGACGGACGGATCTTGAACGCCCGCATCACCCCGGCCACCCACTCGACCGGCTGCTTGACGACCGTGCTCGCCTCATCCCGGAACACCGGCTCCGCCGCGATCGCGCGCACCAAAGCATGCAGGTCCCGCTGCGGACCGTACGCGGTCACCAGGCGCACCAGCACATCCTCGGCCGGGGGAGTCCGTCCGACGAACCGCGTCCACATTCGCTGCGCGATGAACCGCGGCGACGCCGGCCGGCTGACCAGCAGGTCCACCAGGGAATGGGCGTCCAGCGGCCCGGTCGTGCCGAGTACGGTCTTGGAGCCGGCGTCGTGCTGGCGAGCCACCAACGAGGCGGTCATCGTCTCGCGGTCGACCTTCCACCCGGTCAACGCCCGCGCGGCCTCGCGAACGTCCTGCTCGCTGTACTGCCCGACACCGAGCGTGAACAGCTCCATGTACTCGCGGCCCAGGTTCTCGTTGGCCGCCTTGGCGGTGTTCTTCTGGCCGTCCAGCCAGATCAGCATCGCCGGGTCGACGATCATCGCCTGCGCCAGCGTGGTGAAATCACCGAGGCCGAGGCGGCGGAAGGTCTCGTTCTGCGCGAGCATCAGCCCGGCGCCACGGACCTTCTGCGCGCTGGTGGCGAAATGCCCGTGCCAGAACCAGGTCATCCGCTCGACCAGCGGCGAGTCGGTGGCGGCCATCCGGTCCAGCCACCACATCGTGATCGCGGTCTGCTGGTCCGGGTCCTTGGACCCCTTCGGCTCCGGTAGCAGCTGCGGTGGCGGCGGCCCGCTCGGCGTCACGTTGTCCAGCAAAGCGGCGCTGACCTGGTCGAACCGGGAGTTCAGCTCGCCCGGGCGCGGCCCGAGGCCGAAGCGCTCGTGCAGCCGCCGCACCGCGGCCCGTTCCCCGACGAAACCCATGGGACCCAGTCTCGCTGGGCCATTCGGGCCCGCGCCAGGCGTTGCGCGGGCCCGAACAGAACTCTTACAAATCTCGAAGCCGGTCAGCCCAGCAGACCGGCCTCCATGATCTTGCGGCTGAGCTCGTTGTGGTCGGCCTTGCGGTTCAGCTGCAGCAGTTCGGTCTCCGCCAGCATGTACGGACGGTGACCGGGTGACACGTAGAACGCGTCCCCGGCCTGGAAGATCTCCTCGCTGCCGTCCACGTACTCGACGCGCACCTTGCCCTTGAAGATGTACCCCCAGTGCTCCACCGGGCAGGTCTCTTACTGGTCGGCGAAGAACAGCTCGGCGGGGGAGCCGGTCAGGATCGTCCGGCGGTCGGCGGGATCGGGCGCCCAGCCGGCCAGCAGGTTCAGCACCTCACCGGTATCCCGTTGCCCATCAGGCAGATGCGGCCAGTCCGAGCCCCACAGCAACCGGTCCGGCCGGGCCCGCACCAGGGCACGCCCGAGTGAGTCCATTTCGGACAGTGGTTTGCCCTTGGCGAGCCGGTACGGCCCGGACAGCTTGATCCAGCAGTTGCCGCCCTGCAACAGGTTCCGCAGCTGGTCGGCGTCGGCGCCGTAGCCCATGTGATCGAGCACGAACCGGTCCTCCAGGTCTGCGAGGAACGGCATCAGATTCCTGATCACCGCGCCGGGGGAGTAGAACTGCAGATGCCGTCCGCGAGGCCTGGCCAGCTCCGCCATTGTCCTGATGTACGTGATGATGTCCTCGGCAGGCCACTGTGCCCGGGCGAACAGATCGAGGCGGATCGCGCGGACACCCAGGTCGTTGTAGTGATCGAGTTCCTGCTGCGGGATATCCTCGTTGACCCGCACCACCGCGCGGCAGCGTGGGCCGATCCTGCGGTTCGAAGACGTGGAAATGCGCGTCACAGGCGCCCGGCGGGAGCCTGAAGACGGGCGCGGTGTTGGTCTCGGCAGGCCGCATCGAAGTTGTCGTCAACATGGCAGTACTGGGTAGAGGATGCCGGTCAGGCCAGGAACGTCCACTTGGGACGGGTCGTTGCCGCTGGCGGTGAGCGCGGCGACGGCGTAGTCGGTGACGCAGCTGGAAAGGAGCTGCCTGGGGTCTTCGAGGACGACACGCATCCGGGTCACGAGGGCGCGCATGTCCTGTGGTGAGGCGATAGTTGGCATGCAGGAGACCTCGGTGATGGCCGGGTCGCTCACGTCTGGCGCGTGGTCGGGTGTCGCCCGGAAGCGGGGGTAGCCATCGAACATCGTCGGTCCTAACTCGACGGTCGCATGCGTGCTGTACCAGATGCGGCGCAGGGGTTTCTCCAGTGCCGCGACCTGGTGCAGACTGGCGCCGGGTGGGAACGTCGGCGCGTGCGGAGCCAGGTACATGCGGTCCATCGGCAACCGCCCGCCGGATGCACCACTGATGATCATCGCGACGCTGCTGGTGTTCCAGGTGACCCCGGCGGTTGGGCGGCCTTGTTGCCCGGCGATGACCGCCATCGCGGTCTCCCAGTCGATGTCCTGCGTGGCGAACCAGGTCATGAGCCGGTGCGCGATGTCCATGCCGACCAGGAAGAACGTCGCCACCATCACGCGGTCGAACGGCACCGGCGCGCCTTCGAGGTAGTGTTCGCGCAACGACTCCGCGCCGAGATAGTCGTCTTTGGACAGTGCGGTGCGCAAGTATCGGCTCGTGACCGCGCAGGCGTAGTCGACCATCGCGGCGATGTCGTGGCCGCGGTAGGCGTTCACTTCCAGTTCCGGCCACCCGGCCAGGCGTGCATCGTCCACAATGGTCAGCAGGCGTCCGGCGTCCGGCCGCCAGTCCTCGTTGAGCGCCTTGAGGTTCACGAGCGACGCCACCGCGGGCCCGAGATGCGACACCGCTGCCAGTTCTTTGAACCCCTTCGTGGCCAACCGGAACCCCTCGACCTGCGGTGGATGTCCGTTGCCGGGGTAGAGCACGACATCCGCGCTGGTCGCCGCGATCAACGGGTGGTCCCGGTCGCGCCGGGCAACGGCGTCGGTGAGGTGGGCGCCGATGCTGTCCGCGTCGGACGTGTACGTCGTGAACAACTTGAGCAGCCCCACGGGCCCTCCCAAACTGAAGATGAATTCAGCTTCAGTTAGAGAGCGGCGGGTGTCAACCCCGCAATGTGAGACACGGCCCGGATGAACGTGAGACACGCGGGGGAGGGAGGGGTTAGGGGGTGAGGACTCCGTTGGATATCAACGTGGTGAGGGTGTTGATGGCGGTGGTGTCGTCGACTGAGGTGCGGGTGTTGAGCAGCTCGTAGGCGACGTATTCGAGCATGCAGACGATGCTCATGGCCGTCAGGCGGGCGTCTCCGGGGTACTGCATGTCCGCCAGGTGCCCGGCCCAGACGTCGACGTGGCGTTCGCGCAGATCGGCGTGGACCTGGCGGAAGTGGTCGCTGAGCATGGCGACTTGGAACAGGCCAATCATCTCCGGCAGGTGCTCGCGGTAGCTGTGCCAGTACGCCGCGACGTGCGACCGGACATCGGCGGCCGAGGACAACGTGTGCTGCTGGCCGGAGTGGGCGACGACCCGGGCGTGCAGCTGGTCCGCGAAGTCGGCGATCAACGCCGTCATCAGGGCGTCCTTGTCGGCGAAGTGCCGGTAGAACGACCCCGCGGCGCGGCCGGCCTCGGTGGTGATGTCGGTGATCTTGATGTCGCTGTACGCCTTGCGGGTCAGCAGGCGGCGGGCCGCGGCCTTCAGCTCGGCCTCGGTCCGCTGGGCGCGGGGCGTCACCGATGTCATGCCCCTGACCGTACCGGGCCGCCCGCGCGGGGCGGCCCTGGCGCCAACGGGTCAGACCTGAAGAGCCTTCCGCAGCACGGTGATCGCCTGGGTGATCGCGGCTTCGGCGGCGTGGGTCGAGCGCAGGGCGTTGACCATCACGAAGTCGTGGATGATGCCCTGGTAGCGCACGGCCGTGACGGGAACGCTGGCCTCCCGGAGCTTGGCGGCGTACGCCTCGCCCTCGTCGCGCAGCACGTCGGCTTCACCGGTGATGACGAGCGCGGGCGGCAGGTCCTGAAGTTGGTCCACAGTGGCCCGCAGCGGCGACGCGGTGATCTCGTTGCGCTGCGCGGGATCGGTCGTGTACTGGTCCCAGAACCACTGCATGCCCTCACGACCCAGGAAGTAGCCCTCGGCGAACAGGTGGTACGACTCGGTGTCGAAGTTGGCGTCGGTGACCGGGTAGAACAGCACCTGCTGCTGGAAGGTGACGTCGCCGCGCTGCTTGGCCATCAGGGTCAGCGCCGCGGTCATGTTCCCGCCGACCGAGTCCCCGGCGATCGCGATGCGGCTGGTGTCCAGGTTGTGCGAGGCGCCCTTCTGCGCGACCCACTTGGCGACCGTGTAGTTCTGCTCGATGGCCACCGGGTAGCGGGCCTCCGGCGATCGGCTGTACTCCGGGAACACCACGGCCGCGCCCACGCCGACGGCCAGCTCACGGACGAGCCGCTCGTGGGTGTGGAAGTCGCCGAACACCCAGCCGGCGCCGTGGATGTACACGATCACCGGCAGCACCCCGGTGGCGCCGGCGGGCCGGACGATCCGGGTCTCCACCCCGTCGACGTCCAGCGTCTCGATGTCCGCGGCCGGCATGTCGACCGGGCCGTCCTGGACACCGTCGACGGCCAGGCGGCCTTCGGCGGGCGGCAGCTGGAACAGGTACGGCGGCTGGTCGGTGGCCTCGGCGAAGGCCAGGGCCTCGGGCTCCAGGGCCAGCTTGCGCGGGTTGGCGGTCATTTCGTCCTCCTGGGAACGGGGTCGGGCTGACGAGAACGAAGCTAGTCCGCAACTGGATTGTGCACAACTGAATTGAACACAATGAGATGTAGAGCACTTGAGTTGCGCACCGTGATCGAGTGGCCCACAATGGTGGGATGGACTCGCTGAGGCTGGATGACCAGCTCTGTTTCGGGCTGTACGCGGCCTCGCGCGCGGTCACGTCGCTGTACCGGGTCGTGCTCGAGGACCTCGACCTCACCTACCCGCAGTATCTGGTGATGCTGGCGCTGTGGGAGGAGGACCACCGGCAGGTCAAGGAGCTGGGCGCCGAGCTCAGCCTGGATTCCGGCACGCTGTCGCCGCTGCTCAAGCGGCTGGAGGGCGCCGGCCTGGTCCGCCGCACGCGGCAGACCGACGACGAGCGTTCGGTCCGGATCAGCCTCACGCCCGAGGGTGCGGCGCTGAAGGAGAAGGCGCAGGGCGTCCCGTCGGTGATCGGTGCGGCAATGGCGCTCGACGAGGCCGAACTGACCCGGATGCGCAAGTCGCTCGACCGGCTGACCACATCTGTCAACGCCTACCGCGACTCCATCTCCTGACAGGTCGACGTCAGCAGTGACCGGAACCAGCAGTGCGCCGGGTCCCGGTCCAGCCGCGGGTGCCACGACATGCCGTAGGTGTGCGGGCGCGCCACTTCCAGTGGGGCGTCGGCGATGCGGAACCGTCGATCGTCCATATAGGAATCGGTGAACCGGCGCGGCAGTACGGCAATCATCCGCGTCCCCGGCAGCGCGGCGATCGCGGCGGAGAAGTAGGGCACGCGCACGCCCGAGTTCGGCCGGATCCCCAGGGACAGCAACCGTTGGTCGGCGACCATCGTGTCCGGGCTGAACGCGGCGACGCTCGCGTACGGGAACTCCTGCAGGTGAGCGGCACCAGGCATCATCCAGGCTGGGGCCGGCTACCGAGCCGGCCGGAGACCGTCTCCGACTTCATGTACACGCTGGACCAGGACGTCGCCCGGCCGAAGTACCGGCTGGTCCTGAAGGGACGGACGTATCTCGTGCCGGTTCGGCTGGACTACGTGGAGACCGGCAACGGCAGCTCCGGGCACGTCACCGGCGTGGACTTCATGTTCGACCCTCGGCCAGTCGACATGGACATTCCCTCGTGGTGGGTGCTCGCACGGCAGCGTCACCACGACCTGACTTCGTCGCTGCGCCTGATCCGCAAAATGGTGGCCGCGGATGTGACCGTCGAGTCCGATGTGGACCTGACGTTGCGGGAGCCGGGACGGCCGCCGGTGAAGGTGTCGTTGTCGCCGGACGGGTTGCTGGAACGCGCCACCGTGGTCGAGGAGCATTCACCGCTCGGCGACGCCGTTGTCGAGGTGCTGTTCCGTGACTACCGGCCCGTTGACGGCCTTGTGTTGCCCTACTCGGTGGAGATCCACGTCAACGGTGTGACCGTGCACGCCGAGACCAGGTCGTCGATCGCGGTGTCCGAGTCCGAAGTGGACGTTCCGGCCGGTCCCGTGCAGGACGGGTCGATCCGCGTTGTACTCCACCGAGTGGCTGATGACCTATGTCCTGTCCGGGGTGCGGTTCTACTTCGACCTGCAGACCGCGCCGCTCAGCCAGTCCGCGAGCAGATCTTCACCAGCCCGCACACCGTCGACCCGGACCGGCTCGCCGGCCACCAGGTCCCGGTGACCGTGAAAGGCGTGCAGGACAAGCTGGTCCTGCCCACGGCCGGCGGCGGAACCCTGGAGCTGTACCGGATCATTCTCGACCTGGGCCTCGACGTGACCACTGTCGCGAGTGGACACAGCGGGACCGGCGGGAAGACGTGGGCGTGCGCGGCCCTGTTCGACTACCTGCGGATCGCCGCGGGAGTGGCTGAGTAACCAGTAGCTACTGGAGACTCCAGTCCACCAACGGTTGCAAGGCCACCAGGAGCGACTTGCCGCGCTCGGACAGCTCGTAGCGGACCAGCACCGGGGTGGTGGGGATGACCGTGCGCACCACCAGCTTCTCGGCCTCGAGCTCCTTGAGCCGCTGGGACAGCAGCCGGTCGGACAACCCGGTGATATGCCCCCGGATCTCCCCGAACCGGGCCGGGCCCCAGCCGAGCACGTGCAGGATCGCGCCGGTCCAGCGCCTGCCGATGAGCTCCACCGCGGACTGGAAGCCGCGGCAGTGCTCCTCGTCCAAGATGGACTGGCGACGATCGGCCGACATACTTACAAAGGGTAAGTAGCTAATGGCGCGAAGGCAAGGTGTGAGGTGTGTTGAACTGGGCCGCGTGACACAGGTGATCGTGCTGAACGGTGGGTCCAGTTCGGGCAAGTCGGGGATCGTGCGGTGCCTTCAGGCGATCCTGCCGGAGCCGTGGCTGGCGATCGGCGTCGACCTGCTGATCGGGCTGATGCACCCGGACAAGACCGGGATCGAGTTCGGGCCGGACGGCGAAGTGGTAGTGGGATCGCGGTTCCGGGCCGTTGAGGCCGCGTGGATGACCGGGGTCGCCGCGATGGCCCGCGCCGGGGCGTACGTGATCATCGACGAGGTTTTCCTTGGCGGAGCGGCATCCCAGCAACGCTGGCGGGACGCTTTGGCCGGGCTGGACGTGATGTGGGTCGGGGTGCGGTGCGACAGCGCGGTCGCCGCGGGGCGGGAGATCGCTCGCGGCGACCGCAACCGGGGAATGGCCGAGGCGCAGGCCGATCTGGTGCACCAGGGTGTGGTCTACGACCTCGAGGTGGACACCACGCACACAGAGTCGTTGGTGTGTGCGCGATCCATCGCCGACCGCGTCGGTTAGACCGCGAGCCGGCCGCCGTCCACCGGCAGGATGGCGCCGTGCACGAAGCTCGACCGGTCGGTGGCCAGGAATGCCACCGCCTCGGCGATCTCCTCGGGCGAGCCCGGGCGTCCCGCGGGCCCGCCCAGCGCGAGGTCGGTGAGACCGTCGCCCATCGCGGCGGTGCCCTCGGTGCGGGTCGGGCCCGGGCTGACCGCGTTCACCCGCACTCCCCGTGGCCCGAACTCGGCCGCCCACGCCTTGGTCAGCAGCACCAGCGCCGCCTTGCTGGCGCCGTAGAGACCGGCGGTGGGCATCCCGAACTCGGCCGCCATCGTGCTGATGTTGACGATCGCGCCCTGCCCGCGTTTGGCCATCTCCGGGGCCAGCCGCGCGACCAGGAAGTACGGCACCTTCACGTTGAGGCCGAAGGTCCGGTCGAAGTCGGCCTCGGCCGTCTGGTCGGTGGGCGCGAATGTGTAGGTCCCGGCGTTGTTGACCAGCACGTCCACCTTGCCCAGCCGCTCGATCGCGCGCTCGGCCAGGTCCTTCGCGCTCGTTTCGTCACGCAGGTCCGCGGCCAGGAACACACCGCCGGTCTCCCGCGCCACCCGTTCGCCGCGCTCCTCATTGCGGCCGCTGACCGCCACCTTCGCGCCGAGCCTCGCCAGGGCGACCGCCACGGCCCGCCCGATCCCGCTCGTGCCACCGGTCACCAATGCTGTCATGTCCGCCAGTTCGGCAGTCATCTCTGGTCCTTCGCCTCGGGGAAATCCTTGTGCAGGATGTAAGCCCGAGCTGTGGCCAGGACTTCCGAACCGGCGATACGCGTGGCCTATGGCGGCTATAAGGCGTCCAGGGATGCCACGAGATGACCCAGGTCGCGGCGGCGTTCGCCGGCCCGCCACACCGCCCAGGTCCGCCGGACGAGCGGGCTGCCGGCCAGCGGGCGCCAGACCACGGTGTCCGGGAGGGGCTGCGGCCAGTTCGGCGGGGCGAACGCGAACGCCTTGCCCGCCACCACCTCCGCGACCTTCACCTCGGGGATCGGTTGCTGCCCCTCGGGTGTGCCGGGGCCGAGGTCCAGGCCGTGGCTGCGCATGATCGCGGTGACCTCGTCGTGCCAGGCGGGGCTGCCGGACCTGGGGAAGCCGATCCAGTCCAGGCCGGTCAGCGAGTCGAGGCGGACGCCGCCGGGCCCGCTGACCGGCTCCGCGCGGTCGGTCG
>CBIMJO010000298.1:0-8780 GCA_966244135.1 uncultured Actinocrispum sp.
TTGGCGCCCTGGTTCTTGAACGGCAGGTCGTCGAAGGTCAGCAGCTTGCACAGTTTCTGCTCCATCGCGGGCGCGTCCGTGGCCGGCGGGCTGTCCAGCGGCCCCGCGGACGGCTTCGTGGAAGCGGACGACGATGCCGAAGAGGGGCTGTCCACCAGGGCCTGCGGGTCGGCCAGGGGGCTGCCCTGCACCTTCTGCCCGCAGGCCGCTGTCAGGGCGCCGACCAGCAGCAGCCCGGTGACCATCGACTTTCGCACCGGCCAAACTTACCGGCTATGTGTAGTCGCGGAAGCCCTTACCCGTCTTGCGGCCCAGCCGTCCCGCGGTGACGAGGTGCTCCAGCAACGGCGAGGGCGCGAACCCGGGCTCGCGGAACTCGTTGAAGAGCGTGCGCTGAATGGCCAGCGACACGTCCAGGCCGACCACGTCCAGCAGCTCGAACGGCCCCATGGGCAGGCCGCAGGCGGCCTTCATGGCGGTGTCGATGTCCTCGCTGGGGGCGTAGTGCGCGGCGACCATCTTGACCGCGTCGTTGAGGTACGGGAACAGCAGCGCGTTCACGATGAACCCGGCACGGTCGCCGCAATGCACGGGGTGCTTGCCGACCTTGGCGCAGATGGCGTGCGCGGTGGCCACGACGTCCGCGTTCGTGGCGATGGTGTGCACCACCTCGACGAGCTTCATCACCGGCGCCGGGTTGAAGAAGTGCAGGCCGACCACGTCGCCGGGGCGTGAGGTCGCCGCCGCGCACTCGATCACCGGCAGCGACGAGGTGGTCGTGGCCAGCACGGTTCCTGGCTTGCACACCTCGTCCAGCGCGCCGAACACCGCGCGCTTGACCGCCAGGTCCTCCGCCACGGCCTCGATGACCAGGTCGCACTCGGCGAGTTCGTCGAACTCCACGGCCGGCACGATCCGGGCCAGCGTGCGGTCGCGGTCCTCTTCGGACAGCCGGCCCTTGGCCACCTGCCGGTCCAGCGACTTGCGCACCTTGCCGACGGCCCCTTCGGCCTTCTCCGCGGACCGGGCCCGCAGCACGACGTCGAAGCCCTTCTTGGCGAACACCTCGACGATCCCGGTGGCCATCGTGCCGGTGCCGATCACACCCACCCGCGAGACGTCCCTGGCCGGAACGGCGTCCTCCCCGGCGGGACGCGGGGTCAGCGCGTCCGGCACGACGACCGGCGAACCGGGCTCCTCGTAGGTGTAGAAACCGCGCCCGGTCTTCCGGCCGAGCATTCCGGCCGTGATCATCTGCTTGAGCAGCGGCGCGGGCGCGTGCAACCGGTCGCGGGACTGTTTGTACATCGTGTCCAGGATTTCCGACGCGATATCCAGCCCGATCAGGTCCAGCAGCGCCAACGGGCCCATCGGATATCCGCAGCCGTACCGCATTGCCGCGTCCAGGTCCTCGCGCGTGGCATATCGCTGCTCGTACATCAGCACCGCGTGGTTGAGATAGCTGAACAACAGCGAGTTCGAGATGAACCCGGCCCGGTCGCCGATCACCAATGCGGTCTTGCCGACCCGTTCCACCAGAGCGACGACATCCTCGATCACTTCCGGTTCGGTGACCACCGTGCGCACGACCTCGACCAGTTTCAGCACCGGCGCCGGGTTGAAGAAATGCAGCCCGATCACCCGCTCCGGCCGTCCGGTGTGCACGCCGATCTCGGTGACCGACAGCGAGGAAGTGTTGGAGGCCAAGATCGTCTCGGCCGGGATGACCTTGTCGATCTCGGCGAAAACAGACGCCTTGAGCTCCAGGTTCTCGGTCACGGCCTCGACCACGAGGTCACACGAAGCGAGGTCCGCGAGATTCGCGGAATAGCCGATCCGGGCCAGCAGGGCATCCCGCTCGGCGGCCGTCAGCTTTTCACCGGCGACGGCTCGCTCGGTGGAATGTTCGACCAGTGCGCGGCCCCGTTCGACACCGTCCGCGTCGATCTCCACGCCTACCACGTCGATCCCGGCTCGCGCGAACACCTCGGCCACCCCGGCACCCTGAATACCGAGGCCGACCACGCCAACACGCCTGAACTCACGAGCCACTGGAAACCTCCCGGGCCATTGCTACCGTGGGGTAACCATGCCCCGGAATGCCGCCCCATGCGCGTGAACTACGCCTCAGAATCGAGAAAGACCCCACCCGGGGGCAGGTGGGTTATGAGGTGGCGGGGAGTTTTTCCCATACTTCGCTGGCCACGATCCGGGCCGCGGCGCAGGCGGCGTCGGCCTGGTTGGGGGCCAGCCGGACCACGACCTGAGCCAGTTCGCGGCCCGTGCCCTTCAGCTCGGCGACGCACAGCGAACGCCCGGTGATGTCCACGTTGTACACACCGGTCGGCTTGCCATCGATCGTCTCGTGCTTGACGTTGGACGCACCTGACGGTTCGGCGAGCACGTACCGCAACTGCAGCGACGGCACGGTCGGCCCGCCCCAGCGGCACTGGTGGTGCGCGGGGTAACTGTTCACATCGGCCACCGCCAGGCCCGGGACCTGGCTCAACGACACCACCGCGGCCTTGCAGGCGTCCAGCGGGCCGAACGAGGTCGGCTCGTACTGGTGGTGGGTGACCTTCTTGGCGGCGACGTTCTCGGCGATCACCGTCGCGGACGTCTCCACGACCGAGCACAGTTCGGACACCGTCTTGTTCGGCGAGTCCACAGTGTCCGCGGAGACCGCGAGGGTCACGTTGTCGCGGAACACGATGTAGCGGGCGCAGCGGTCGGGGACCGGGGCCTCCTCGAACACCCGCAACGACCCGACCGGCTCGACCTCACGGTTCTGCCTGGCCTGCAGGTCGGCGACCGAGTGAATGCGTTCCAGCAGACCGAACCGGACGGCCACGTTCGCGCCGCCCATCGGCATCCGCATGACGCAGTAGTCGTAGGACTCCTGGTCCTGCCGTGGCGCGTCGCCGAACTGGGCCAGCGCGGCCGGGTCGAGCAGGCCGCACGCGTCCAGGGTGTTGGCGTTGCCGATCAGCTCCACCGAGCTGTCCGGCAAGGGTTTGCGGGCCTGCGGATCAGGTAACGCCGTGCCGCCGACCTGGCTCGTGCAGCCGGAAACCACGAGGGCAGCGACCAGCAGCGCAGCCCACAACCACCGCATCCCGCGCCATCCTCACTCGTCGAAGCCGCGTGAGATCAAATCCCCGACCCGCTGCAGCGCCTCACCGGCGTCCGGCCCGGTGGCGGAGACCTCCACCCTGTCCCCACCGCGCGCGCCCAAGCCCATCAGGGCGAGCACACTGGCCGCATCCGCCTGCTTCCCGGCAAATCTTAGAATGACTTTCGCGTTCAGTTCGGCAACAGTTCGGGCGAGCAGGGCCGCCGGGCGGGCGTGCAGCCCCACCTCATTGGTCAGTACGAACTCCCGACCCCCTGAAGAAACCGGTTGCGGTGACTCAGGGTGAGCTGCGCCGGAAGTCACAGCGGCGGTAAGCACCCGATCCATGTCCGCCCCGCCCTGCGCCGCCACCGCGGCCGCGACGGCACCCTCCACAAAGGGCGCGTCGGCCACGACGGCGGTGTTCGGGTCGCCCAGCATCTCCACGGCGAGATCGGCGGTCATCTTGGCGCTGCCGAGGTCGTACAGAATCACGACCCCGGCACCCTGCTGGGCCTCGTCCAGCGCGGCCGACACCGCGTCGAAGTCGGTGCCCAGGCCGCCGTCCGGCATCCCGCCCGCGGCCCGGATCGGCACGTCCGGCGCCATCTGCCCGGCCAGGTCGGCCAGTCCCTCGGCGAGCTTGGCGCTGTGCGAGACCAGCACGAGCCCGACGCGGGTCACGACGCGGCGTCCGCGAACGCCCTCAGCAGCAACGCGGTCGAGCGGGCGCCCGGGTCCATGTGCCCGGCGCTGCGCTCGCCGAGATAGGACGCGCGGCCTTTGCGTGCCACCAACGGAATCGTGTCCTGCGCGCCCTTGTCCGCCGCGTCGGCCGCCGCGGACAGCACCGTCGCGATGTCGCTGCTGCCGGACTCCTGCGCCGCGATGACCGCCGGACCCAGAGCGTCCACCATGGTCTTGTCGCCGGATTCGGCCTTGCCCCGGGCCACGACCCCGTCCAGCGCGGCCCCCAAAGCGACCACAATGGACTCCGCGGTCACCTCGGCCTCCTGCCCCAAAGCGGACGAAGCACGCAGGAAAGCCGTGCCGTACAACGGTCCCGCCGCACCGCCGACCGTCGATATCAACGTGCTGGCGACGAGTTTGAGCACCGCCGCGGGCGTCGCTCCGGGATTGTCCAGTTTGGACAGTACGGCGGTGAAGCCGCGCTTGAGGTTCTCGCCGTGGTCGCCGTCGCCGATGGCCCGGTCCAGCTCGACCAGCTCGTCGCGGTGTTCGTCTACGACCGCCGCGACCTTGCGGATGGCCACGACGACACCGTCGACCGTGCACGTTCCTGCCATCAGACACCCCACCGCAGGCCCGCGGTCCGGACCGGCGCGTCCCACCAGCGCAGCATCTCGTCGTCCACCTTCAGCAGCGTGAGGCTCATGCCCTGCATCTCCAGGCTGGTCACGTACGGCCCGACCAGCCGCCGTTCCACCACGATGCCACGCTCGGCCAGCAGCCGCTCGGCGATGCCGTGCGCCAGGTACAGCTCGATCAGCGGGGTGCCGCCCATCGAGTTGGTGAACAGCAGCACGCGGTCGCCGGACTCGAACGGCAGGTCCTCCAGGATCGGGTCCAGCAGGGTCGGCACGAGCTGGTCGGCGGGCATGTGCGGGACGCGCCGGCGGCCGGGCTCGCCGTGGATGCCGATGCCGATCTCGATCTCGTCGTCGGCCAGCACGAAGCTAGGCTCGCCCACGTGCGGCACGGTGCACGCGGTGAGCGCCACGCCCATCGACCGGACCTGCGAGATCACCTTGCGCGCCAACGCCTCCAGCTCGTCCAGCTGGACGCCGCCCTCGGCCGCGCCGCCGACGATCTTCTCCAGCAGCACGGTCCCGCCGACACCCCGGCGGCCCGCGGTGTAGAGCGAGTCCTTCACGGCCACGTCGTCGTCGATCACCACGGTCCGCACGTCGCTCTCGGCGAACTCCGCCGCCGTCTCGAAGTTCAGCACGTCCCCGGTGTAGTTCTTGACGATCAGCAGCACCCCGGCGCCGCCGTCGACCAGCTCGGCCGCGGCCTGCACCTGGTCGGGCGTGGGCGAGGTGAACACCGCCCCCGGGCAGGCGGCGTCGAGCATGCCCAGCCCGACCAGGCCGCCGTGCATGGGCTCGTGCCCGGACCCACCACCGGAGATGACCGCTACCTTGCCGGTGACCGGGGCGTCCGCGCGGTAGATCACCGCCGGCTCGGTGCGGACCTTCAGAACGTCGGCGTGCGCGGCCGCCAGGCCCGCGAGCGACTCGGCGACAACGGTCGACGGATCATTGATGATCTTCTTCACGGCAGCCTCCACCGTTGGTTGGCTCGTGCCAGATAGTCCTACCCCAACCGGAAGCGGCTGCAAAAGATCAGGAGGAGTTCACCTTCGTGGCGACTGCCTGGGCAGCGGGCAACAGCTTGGCGCACGGGTCCTCACCGGCCTGCGCGGGCGACCGTTCGTAGGAGACGTTGACGTTCTCGGTCCGGTTGCCGGCCAGCTTGCGGTGCACCCACTCGATCTGGCACCGGTTGGGCGAGATGTTGTCCTTGAACTGGGCCGCGCCCTTGACCTTGTCGGTCAGGTCGACCTTGGCGGGCTTGCTGGCGCCCTGGGTGTCGAACGGGTCGAAGGTGAAGCCGGTGTATCGGACGTTGACCTGGTTGTCCTTGCCCTCGTACGTGCACACCCGGATGCCGTACGGGCTCTTCTTCGGCGTGGTGCCCAGCGCGGCCTGCGCGGCGGCGTCGTCCAGGTCGGCGCACGGGTCGCGGGAGACCAGGCTGCCCGCCGGGACGTCGTACTTGGGCGGGTTCTGGGCCAGCTGCTTGATCATGCTCTCGATCAGCTTGCTGGACACGTCGCAGGGCTTGCCGCCCTCCCAGAACACCAGTGCCACCAGGCCACGGTCCGGGTCACGGCTGGTCACCGCGTTCTCGGTGCAGCCGGTGTCGGTCGGCGACTCGAACACGGGCAGCCCGCCGATCTGCTTGCCGCCCTGCTTGGGCACGCCCAGCAGCGAGTTGCCGAGCTTGACGTTCAGCGTGATGTCGGCCTTGCCGGCCTTGTCCTTGATCCGGGTCTGGCACTCGTTGTAGTTCGAGCGGTCCTCGCTGCCGTTGCCCTTCGTGCCGACGCTCGCGATGAACTCGTCGGTGAGCAGCTTGCACGGGTCGATCGTGCGCAGCATCTCGGGCGTGAACGAGCCGGCGGTCCTCACCGTCGTGCGGTTGGTGACCGATTTGGACAGGTCGACCTGACCGGCGCAACCGGCCAGCATCAGCCCGCACACCAGCGCGAGCGCCATCTTCCGAGCAGAACGAGACACAGCGTGCACGGTAGCGACCGTCGCCGCCCCGTGTTCACCGAACTCGTCATTTCGCCTCGTCGTCCCCCTCTTCGGGTGGCGCGACGTCTTCGGGTGGAACGACCGGCCGCAGCGCCGCCCAGGCCCCGAAGAACGCGGTCAGCAGGAGCAGCGCGACGCCCATCCAGAGGTTGACGTTGAACCCGCCGGTCTTCACCCGGTCGGCGTCGGTCTCGAAGCCGATGCCCAGCACCAGCAGCACGACGCCGTAGATGCCGAACAGCAGAGCGATGATCCAGCGCAGGTCGAACAGCCTTGTCACGATGTCCCCTCCTCACCAGAAGATGATGTTCAGCGCCACGGTCAGCACCAGCGCGCCGCCGGCCAGCACGCCGGGCCGCCGGTACCAGCCCTCGCCGCGCTCGCGCCAGGTGTTCCTCGGGGTGAGCGACCAGACCAGGCCCTTGAGCTGTTCGTCCGGTTTGGGCTTGGTGGCCAGCGAGACCAGCACGCTGACGATGATGTCCACAACGAACGCGACCCCGGCGCCGACGAAGCTCGGGCCCTGGCTGTTCGGGTCGCCGAACCAGGTCACCGCGCCGGAGTTGGCCAGGATGAACACCAGCAGCGCCGACGCCGTGCCCGCGACCAGGCCGCTCCAGCCCGCCGCGGCGGTCATCCGCTTCCAGAACAGGCCGAGGATGAACGTGGCGAACAGCGGCGCGTTGAAGAACGAGAACAGGGTCTGCAGGTAGGTCATGATGTTCTCGTAGCCGGAGGCGATGAACGCGGTGCCGATCGCCGCGGCCACGCCGATCACGGTGATCAGCCGGCCGAACCGGAGGTAGTAGCCGTCCGGTTTGTCCTTGCGGATGTAGGTCTGCCAGATGTCGTAGGTGAAGACCGTGTTGAAGGCGCTGACGTTCGCGGCCATGCCGGCCATGAACGACGCGGCCAGGCCGGTGATCGCGATGCCCAGCATGCCGTTGGGCAGCACGTCCCGGATCAGCAGCTTGATGGCGTCGTTGAACTGCACGTCGGTGCTGGCGTTGGGGTTGGCCGCAAGCGCTTGCTTGGCCTGCATGAGCTCCGGCGAGAGCACCGCGGCGAGCATGCCCGGGATGACGATCACCAGTGGCAGCAGCAGTTTCGGGTACGCGCCGATCAGCGGGGTGCGCCGGGCGGCGGACATGTTGCGGGCCGACAGCGCGCGCTGGACCTCGGCGAAGTTCGTGGTCCAGTAGCCGAAGCTGAGCACGAACCCGAGGCCGAACACGATGCCCAGCACGCTCAGCGTCGCGTTGCCGATGCCGGTCAGGTTGCTGCCCGGCCAGGACGACAGCTCGTTGGCCTTGTCCACGATCCGGTCGGTCAGGCCCTGCCAGCCGCCGACCCGGTGCAGGCCGACGACGGTCAGCGGCACCAGCATCGCCACGATCACGAAGAACTGCAGCACCTCGTTGTAGATCGCCGCGGACAGCCCGCCCAACGTGGTGTACACCAGCACGATCGCCGCGGAGACCACAATGGACACCCACAACGGCCAGCCCAGCAGCACGTTCACCACCGAGCCGAGCGCGAACAGGTTGATCCCGGAGATCAGCACCTGCGCGGTGGCGAAGCTGATCCCGTTCACCAGGTGCGAGGCCGCGCCGAAGCGTCTGCGCAGGAACTCCGGCACGCTGCGGACCTTGGAGCCGTAGTAGAACGGCATCATCACCAGGCCGAGGAACACCATCGCCGGGATGGCGCCGATCCAGTAGTAGTGCACGGTCGGGATGCCGAACTGCGCCCCGTTCGCCGTCATCCCGAACACCTCGACCGCGCCGAGGTTCGCGGAGACGAACGCGAGTCCGGTGACCCACGCCGGCAACGACCGCCCGGACAGGAAGAAGTCCAGGCTGCTGGACACCGACCGGCGCGCCATGAACCCGATCCCCAGCACGATCACGAAGTAGACACCCAGCAGGACGTAGTCGACTGCCTGAGCGTCCAACCGGAGGTTCGCATCAGCCAACAGCACCATCTCAACGTAAGTCCTACTGGCTGTGTCCGCATGACAGCCGAGCGTCAAGGACGGTCGGCACAACTGCCCACACGCCCATAACGCCTCGGTGTCGGTGTTCTACCAGCGTTAACAGCCGCCCGCCCGGACCGACAGGACTCACGCAGACCCACCGACGGGAGAGGCGGTAGGGAATGAGTGAACAAGTGGCGGTCGTCGTACTGATAGTGCGGAGGCCGGTGCAGGAGATCCTGGCGGAGTTGCGGGACCACCGCCGGGACCGGCACATCACGGTGGAACCCCGGTGAGCCGGCGGATACCAGCCAAAGTCCCCATCCGTAAGTAGGTGAATCACCAGTCG
>CBIMJO010000299.1:0-8777 GCA_966244135.1 uncultured Actinocrispum sp.
GACTGGGCGAGAACAGCGGTTCGGTTCAACTCATCCATCGTGCGTCGTACCTTGCGGAGCTTCTTGGCCAGGCGGTTCGACCACGGCGTAACCTTCTGCGCCGAATCGGCGGATTCGACGACCTTGATCGCGTATTTCACAGTCTGGCGCGCCGATCCGATGGATCGGCGCAACCGCTTGCCCAACTGCTTCGCTGCCATCAGCTGCGCGCACTTGGTGCAAAGGTCGGTATAGGCCTTGCTCGTACGCTGGAGCTGGTTGTGGACGGCCGCTTCGAGCCGCTGCTTGGCCCGCTTGAGCTTCCGGCCGCGGTGCTTGATGCGTCTGCGGTGCTTCCAGCCGGCCCACATTCGGCTCGGCAGGCCCTCGATCCGATCGATCGTGCGCGTCTCGTCCTTCAGGTCGCTGATATCCGCCTTGATCAGGTGGCACTCGCTCACCAGCCGCCGGATCTCGGGACTCTCGTCCACGCGCACCCCTCCATCGCTTGGAGAAGTACGTTAGACCCGTTCAAGAACAACAAAAAGGGGCCTGTGCGTCTGCCGGTGATGAACCGCTAGTCCGCGCCACTGGGAACCTCGTTGTCGGACACGAGTCTGGCGTGGAGCCGTTCCGTGTCACGCCGCAAGGTGCTCAGCGCCTCCTGGTACGCGCCGAACTGGGCAACCGTGACAGGCTCGGGGGCGTCACGATCGGCGAGCTGCGACCGGATCCGCTTCAGGTAGCGGTAGGGGAGCTGCCGCCCGGGCGGTGTCAGGCAGTTCAGCAGGTTGGCCGCGTTCTGGACTCTTTCGATGGCCTGGACCACGTCGAGCATCCAGGCTTCCATCGGCACGTCATGGTGCCCGGCCAGATCGGCGGTCGCCGCATCGAGCAGGTCGTGCGCGGCGTCGATGTGCCGGGACAGTGTTTCGCACTGGTCGATCGTGCGGAGCCGCTGCTGACGCAAGGATTCGGGGACGGGATCGGACCGGCGGACCGGCTCGTCACGCTTGCGGGAAACCTTCCACCGACCCCACAACCACCGCATCAACAGCACAATAGAGCAGTTCCAGGACAACAAAAAGTGGCTTGTGCGGCTGCAGGGTCACCGCACAAGCCACTCGTCTGTATCCGGCTACCAGACCTTCAACAGCTGGGTGCCGTGGCTCGGGATGGTTGCCTCGTAACCGCCCTTCTTAAACCCAAGGAACTTGCCGGCCCAGACGTCCCGGGTGAGCCGGTAGCCGTTCAGGCCGATGTCGCTCCAGTTGACGTTCACCTTGGCGGGCGCGGAACCGAGGTTGAACAGCGCCACGGTGTACGAGCCGTCCTTGTTGCGCGCCCACCAGACCTGCTGGTCGCCACCGGCCTTCACCGGCTTGGCCGGACGGCCCTGCTGGTTGAGGGCGAGGACTTCCCGGTTGGTCAACAGCTTCACGCCCAGGTCGTCGAGTTGCGTGACGTCGTCACCGGTGTAGAGCGGCGAGGACGTGATCGCCCAGAACGTCATGTACGCGTAGCGCTCGTCGTCGGTGAGGCCGTCCATCTTGCCG
Source organism: uncultured Actinocrispum sp. (assembly GCA_966244135.1). Taxonomy (GTDB): domain Bacteria; phylum Actinomycetota; class Actinomycetes; order Mycobacteriales; family Pseudonocardiaceae; genus Kibdelosporangium. The sequence continues at coordinate 1,536 of CBIMJO010000299.1, forward strand.
TTGCCGACGTCCAGCGAGTCCAGGTCGTGCCAGCCGCCCGGACCGGAGTACGGCAGCCACTGCGGCAGGTCGTTCCACCGGTCGTTGACCGAGTTCTCCCACGTCACCAAGGTGTCGCAGTAGCACTCGACGTCGGTCTCGATCCGCCAGCCCTGCGAGGTCTGCTGCCAGTCCTTGATGTAGTTGATGTCCATCGACCAGGACAGCTCGACGTGCACATCGCGCCCGGTCTTCTTGAACGCCTTCTGGTACGCGGCGATCTCGTCGCGGTTGTCGTACTGCGGGCCGCTCTTCCACGAGCCCGGGCCGACGCCGTCGATCTTCAGGAAGTCGTAGCCCCAGTCGGCGAACATCCGCGCGATGGAGTCGATGTACTTCTGCGCACACGGGTTCGAGAAGTCGATCTTGTACGAGCTGTCCCACCCGTTGGTGGTGCGCTTGTCCGGGAACACCAGGTTCAGCGTGGTGCAGCCGGGCGCGCCCTGCACCGGGTGGCCGCCGTCGTCGACCACGCCCTTGGCCAGGCCGACCGGGATGTAGATGCCGGCCTTGAGACCCTTGCGGTGGATGTGGTCGGCGACCCACTTCATCCCGTGCGGGAAGCGTTCCGCGTTCGGCGTCGGGCGGCCGTACTGGTCATAGCCGAAGTTCCACTTCCAGTCGGCCCACCAGCCCGCGTCGATGTTGATGTACTCGTAGCCATAGCGCTTCAGCTTCGAGGCCACCGCGTCGGTCTGCTTGAGCACGTTGGCCTCGGAAAGCCAGCTGTAGTCGCCCTTGTCGTTCAGGCCGGGGTACTTGCTGGACTGCATGCTCCAGCTGCTCCAGCCCATGTACGGCTTGGCTGCTTGCTGGTTGTGTTGCCCGTAGTAGTCACTTTCCGGCGCGGCCGCCGACGCTGGCACGGCGACGGTTGTCGCGAGCACGGCGCCGAGCAGCACCGTGAGCGATCTCTTCAGCATGGCGCTCCCTTGCGCGGTCAACTGATCTTGTAGAGAACGGCGTCCTCGGCCGGCACGGTGATCGAGGCGTTGCCGTAGGAGGTGAAGCTCTTGCCGGACCACAGTTCCCGGAACGTGGTCCGTCCATTGAGGCCGATCCGGTCGCCGTCGATCCGGAACGACCGCGCGGCCTTGTCGAAGTTGAACACGGCGAGGTACGTCGTCCGCCCGTCTTCCAACACGTACATGGTGTTCGCCTTGAACCCGGTGTCGCCGTTCACCGGCCGGAACGAGCGGCCCAGCTGCGCGACCTTGTTGATCTCCGGGTTCTGCAGGAACTTCTCGGCCCGCTCACGCAGGGCGGGTTCCCGGTAGTCGTCGCTGACCAGGTACACACCGGTGATCACCGACGAGGTCACCCGGGCGCGGTTGTAGTTCTCCGGCCAGATCCTCGGCTGCGCGGGATTGGTGCCGTCGAACAGCTTCGCGTTGTTCCCGCTGTCGTAGTAGTAGTTGCCGAACTGGATGTGGTCGGCGTCGTTGTAGTTGTACATCTCGTCCAGCCACCAGCCGTAGCTGAGCGAGTTGAGCAGGTACTCGGTGCTCTTCTGGTAGTGGGCGGGATCGGTCTCGTGCCAGTTGTTCATCGAGCCGTGCACGTCACACGAGATGCGCCGCGCGTTGCCGTACTGGCCCATGAACAGCGGCGAGATCGCCAGGTCGATGAAGGTGTCGCTGCCCGCGTAGCCGACGACCTGCCGCATCCCCTTGTGGAACGCCTGCATTCCGGTGTGGACGGTCTGGTCGTACCAGCTGTCGGACTCCAGCATGGCATGGCTGAAGAAGTCCATCTTCACGTACCGCACGCCGATCTCGTGGAACTTGGTCAGCGCGAGCCGGGCCCGGTTGAGCACACCGGGGTTGGTCGGGTCGAGCGTCCAGCCGCCGTCCAGCTGCATCGGCTGGCCGTTGGCCTTCAACGACATCTGCCGCAGTGTCTGGTTAGGACACCCGTCGCACAACGCCGTGCCGCCGATCTGCTGGTCGATGCCGTCCAGCCAGAAGTTCGTGAACGGCTGGAAGTACAGCGCGGGCTCCTGGCCGTTGGCCTTGACGTGCGCGACGTAGTCCTCGAGCTTCTTCCAGCTGGTGCCCGGGCTTTCGAACTGCCACTGCGGTTCCAGCAGGGCGTCCCAGTACGAGTCGATGCCCACGTACGGCTTTCCTTCGCCGCGCCACTTCGGCACGTCGTCGGCGAGGAAGTCACTGGTCTGCTGCATCAGCGAGGGATCGCCGACAGCGGAACCCAAGCCGCCCCACGAGTTGAAGCCGAACGGCGTGCCCTGGCCGACCGGCTGGCGCTGCCCGGTGACCTCCGCGTTGGCGCGGCCGAACGTCTCCATCCCGGTGCGCCAGTCGTCGAAGTAGCCGACCATCATCCGCGGCGAGGTCACGGTCTTGCCGGTGACCGGCCGGTGGGGGAGCAGTTCGCGCGGCTTCTGGTACTTGTTGTCCGCGGTGTCGTAGTCGTACTGGTAGTCCGTCAGGCCCGCGGTGACCTCGAGCCGGTCCAGCTTGCCGCGACGGCCCTGGCCGGTGATGCCGGACTTCCAGGTGTCGTGGTCGATCGAGCCGAACACGAACCCGCGCCGGCTGGTGTCGTCGAACACCGTGGTGACCTCGAAGCTGCGCTGCTTGAGGGTGATGTCGTTGATGGGCTTGGACTCGTAGCGGACCCAGTTGTCGTTGTCGACCGGTACCAACAACATCCGGCGGTCACCGTTGGTGCCGATGTCCACGCCGCCGGGGGAGTCGACGAGCACAGGCGTCATCTGGTTGGTGCTCAAGGTGTCGTTGGACGACAGCTCGACCTGCACGTAGAAGTGGTCGGGACCGTCGAAGCTGAACTTCTGCGTGAAGGTCGGCAGGCCCCACCGGGTGCAGGTCACGGTGAACCGGTCGTACCGGCAGCCACCGCGGTAGTCCTTAGTGGACACCGTACGGTCGGCGAGTTTCACGGAGCTGGAGAAGTCGCTGATGCGCTTGGCGCCCCGCCAGTACACGTCGGCGGTGCCTTTGCCGGTCTGGTAGACGATGGTGACGTTGTCGTGCCGGATGACGGCCGACGACGTGGCCTCGCTGGGCGCCACCGAGCCGGCCAGGACCGAGAGAACGATCGCGAATAACGCAACTACACGTCTCTTCATTGAAACGCCCCGTCTGTTGATCAGGATTCGAACAGCGTGCGCACGGCGACGGCCGCCGCGCCCCGGGCCCATTCCTCGAACGGCAGCGGGCGCAGGATGAGCTCGCACTGAGCCGCGGCCCCGAATGCCTGGGTGGCAAAGGTTTCCCGGATCTCGTCGGCGAACAGGTCGTACGCGTCCAGCCCCTCGCCGGACACCACGATCCGCTCCGGGCCGGCCAGGTTGGCCATCGCGGCCAGCCCGCGGCCGATGGCGACCCCCGCCCGGGCGAACACCCTTCGGAGCGCCACATCGCCCATCCGAGCGCCGGTGATCACCTCGTCCATGGTCAGGCCCGGTTCACCGGTGGCCGTCCTGGCCTGCGCGACGATGGCGTCGGTGGACGCGATCGCCTCGACGCACCCGGTCGCGCCGCAATGGCACAACGGGCCGTCCCCGGACACCGGGATGTGGCCGATCTCCCCGGCCACCCCGTGTGCCCCGTTGACCACGCCACCGTTGATCACGAGCCCGCAGCCGATCCCAGTACCGAGGGTGACCAGGGCAAACGATTGCGCGCCGATACCATCGCCGAACCACTGCTCGGCGACGGTCAGGGCTTTGACATCGTTGTCGACGATCGTGTCGAGCCCCGTCGCGTCCGCCAGGGGTTTGGCGAGCTGTACGTCCCGCCAATGCAGGAACGGGGAGTAGCGAACGAGGCCGGACACCCGGTCGACATCCCCGGCGACGGTCACGCCGAGTGTCCAGGTGCGCTTGCGGTACTTCGGCGAGTCGTACAGCAGGTCGCCCACGAGTTCCGCGACATCCGACACGACCGCGTCGGCCTTGCGCGAGGTCAGCCTGCGGTGCTTGGCGACCCGGACCTGGGCCTTGAGGTCGGTGACGACACCGATCAGCTCGCTGTCGGTGATCTTGACCCCGACGAAGAACTCCCGGTCGGCCTGCACATCCAGGGGACTCGCCGGGCGGCCGACATTGCCCTGTGCCGAGTCCAGCTCGGTGAGGTACCCGGCTTCGATCAGTGGCCGTGCCGCCTTGGTGACCGCCGCCGAGGACAGCCCGGTGCGCCTGGCGATGTCCACACGCGACACCGGGCCCTGGGTCAGGACCGTGGTGAACACGGTGGCCGCGGCCGGGCTACTGACCGGCGCACGTTGCGTCTGGCGTCGGGAGGACATGGTTGGGTAGCGTAGGTTTAGAAAATTAACTTCGTCAATAAACTAAGGGTAATCGAGGCGGAAACGCGAGGTCCGGCATGGCTGAAGTGATCTTTGACGCGGACGAGCGACTCTGGCTGCTGAGCACCGCGACCACGTCGTACGCACTGCGTCTGGACGCCTCGGATGCCCCGAGGCACGTCTACTGGGGGCCGGCGCTGACCCTCGCGCAGGTCGCGGACGTGCGCACCCCGGTGCTGTCCAAGATCAGCAGCGTCGACTCGGTGACGGACGAGGAGCTGCCGGTCGAGGGCGGGTCCCGGTTCGACGCGCCGTCCCTGCAGGTCCGGTTCGCCGACCGGGTGGCGGCCTTCGAGTGGAAGTACCTCGACTACACAGTGGACGGTGGCCACCTCGCGATCCGGTTCACCGACAAGCACTATCCGCTCGAGGTCGTGCTGCACTACTGGGTCGGCGCCGGGACCGACGTCATCGAACGCTGGACCACGTTGCGGCACACCGGTTCCAGCGACCCGATCACGCTGCTGCGCTGTGACTCTGCGTCGTGGTTCCTGCCGCTGCGCGCGGACTACGAGGTGTCGCACACGGTCGGCGGCTGGTCGAGCGAGTTCCGCTTGCAGCACACGCCTGTCCCGGTCGGCGAGACGACGTTCACCTCGCGGCGCGGGACTTCCAGCCACCAGGCCAACCCGTGGCTGATGGTGACCTCCGGTGACGAGGTGTGGAGCGGGGCGCTGGCGTGGAGCGGCAGCTACCGGATCACCCTGCGCCGCAACCCGCAGGGACAGACCAGTTTCACCGGCGGGTTCGGTCACGAGGGCCTGTCCTGGCGGCTGACCCCGGGGGAGGAGTGGGAAACCCCGGTCTTCGCAGGGCTTTACGCGGCCGATGGCGCCGACGCGGCCTCACGCCGCTGGCACGCCTACGTGCTCAACCACGTCCTGCCGCACTCGGACGAGACTCGCCCGATCGTCTACAACTCCTGGGAGGCCACGGAGTTCGACGTCAGCGAGCGCAATCAGAAGATGCTCGCCGGTCGGGCCGCGGCGCTGGGCTGCGAGCTGTTCGTCATGGACGACGGCTGGTTCGGCGCCCGCACGCACGACGCCGCCGGCCTGGGTGACTGGACGGTCAACCGTGACCGGTTCCCGGGCGGGCTGGACCCGCTGATCGCCGAGGTGCACCGGCTGGGCATGCGGTTCGGCCTGTGGGTCGAGCCGGAGATGGTCAACCCGGACAGCGACCTCTACCGGCAGCACCCCGACTGGGTGATGCACATGCCCAACCGCACCAGGACCACCATGCGCAACCAGCTGGTGCTCAACTTCGGCCGCACCGACGTGGCCGAGTGGGCGCACAAGTGGCTGGACCAGCTGGTCGGCCAGCACGAGATCGACTTCCTGAAGTGGGACATGAACCGGTCGTTCAGCGAGGCCGGCTGGCCGGCGGAGCGCGACCCGGACCGGCTGTGGATCGACCACGTCCGGCACGTCTACGCGATCATCGACCGCCTGCGCGCCGACCACCCCAAGCTGCGGATCGAGGCGTGCTCGGGCGGCGGCGGCCGGATCGACCTGGGCATGCTCGCCCGCACCGACCAGGCTTGGGTCTCGGACAACACCGACGCCCTGGACCGCATCCACATCCAGCACGGCTACAGCCGGATCTACCCGGCCCGCACCCTCTCCGCGTGGGTCACCGACAGCCCCAACCAGCTGACCGGCCGGACCATCCCGCTGGCGTTCCGGTTCCACGTGGCCATGGCGGGCGTCCTGGGCATCGGTGGCAACCTGCTGAACTGGACCGAGCAGGAGCTGGCCGAGGCGACTTCGCTGCTGGCCCAGTACAAGTCGGTGCGCCACATCGTCCAGCACGGCGTCCAGTACGACCTCACCGCGGGCCCCATAACCGCAGTGCAGTACGTGCTGGGCAACGAGAGCGTCGTGCTCGCGTACCGGCCGGTCGTGAACTTCGGCCTGCCGCAGGTTCCGTTGCGCCTCAAGGCTCTCGACCCTGCCGCGTCCTACACGACAGGGTCGGCGACCCACTCCGGCGCGGTCCTGATGCACCACGGCATCGAGCCCTCGCTGCCGCTGGGCGACTACGCCAGCACGATGATCCACCTCACTCAGGTCGCCTGATCTCGACCTCGTAGGTGTTGTGGTTCAACAGGAAGAGCCAGTCACCCCGGCGTGCGGCCTGGACACCTTCGGGTAGCCCGGTCAGCACCGGCCGCACGCCGGCCTGGCTTGTGATGTGGTCCATGACCCGGCGCATGCTCCTGGCGTCGAGCCGGGTGCCGAGATACCACGCTTTGACTTGCCCGTAGGCGTTCTGGGTGAGGACATCGCCTTCGGCGCCTTCCAGCACGATCTCGTCCAGCCAGTGGCTCGCGGTGCCGGGTTCGCCGAGGATCTCGACGGGCCGCTCATCGTCGATCGGGTGGAACTCGGGGATGCTCAGGCCGAGCATCTCGCGGAACGGCGCGGGATAGCCGCCGAGATACACCTGGTCGTCGCCGTTCACGATGCCGGAGAAGAACGACATCAGCAGGTGCCCACCGTTGTGGACATACTGCGTGAGGTTCTGGGGAGCCTTGGTGAGGTAAAGGTTCGGCACGACGACGAGCTTGTACTTGCCGAGATCCGCGTCCGGCGGAACGACGTCGACGCCGATGTTGGCCTCGAACAACGGCGTGTAGTGGGCGAGCAGGGCGTCCATCTGGGTGAGCTCGTTGGAGGGGTGCGAGTCCAGCTCCAGGGCCCACCAGTTGTCCCAGTCGAGAACCAATGCGACATCGTTGTCCGGCCGCGTGCCCAGAATATCGCTGTACTGGTGGAGTTCCTCGCCGAGCGCGGCGACCTCCCGGAAGACCCGGCTGTCCGGCCCGGCGTGCGGGACCATGCCGGAGTG
>CBIMJO010000300.1:0-8777 GCA_966244135.1 uncultured Actinocrispum sp.
GAGTGCACGAACCCGATGTCGAACTCCGAGCCGTGGCTGCCGACCAGGTGCACCACGGCCGGCAGCCGGGACATGGTCGCCAGGTCGCGCAGGGCGCGGCCGGAGATCACCGCCGTGGTGGTCTCGTGCAGGCCGGCCAGCGACCGCAGCGCGCCCACCGACTCCGGCTGCGGCCGGGCCTTCTCGGGGTCTTCGACGATCGGTGACAGAGTGCCGTCGTAGTCGCATGCGACCAGCAGCCGCGGGGTGCGGGCCAGCTGAACGATCGCCCGTCGCAGTTCTGCGGGGAGAGCCTCGGCGGTCACGCCTTCTCCTCGTGCTCCAGCGTGGCAGCCATTGCCACTAAGCGAAAATTTTCCGATCTGAACTGATTCAGTTCAACCCCTGCGACCCCAGAGCCTCAAGGAACGACCGAGCCCAACGGTCAACGTCGTGAGTGAGGACCTGACGTCGCAGAGCGCGCATCCTACGGCGACCCTCGGCAGGGTCGATCGTTAGGGCCGCATGCAGCGCATTCTTCACCCCATCAAGATCATGAGGGTTGACCAGGAACGCGCTGGTGAGTTCGGCGGCGGCACCGGCGAACTCGGAGAGCACGAGTGAGCCGCCCAGGTCGTGCCGGCAGGCGACGTACTCCTTGCAGACCAGGTTCATGCCGTCTCGTACGGGAGTGACCACCATGACGTCCGCGGCCGAGAAGAACGCCACGAGCTCACGGCGGTCCACCGACTGGTGCAGGTAGTGCACGACCGGGTGACCCACCCGGGCGAACTCCCCGTTGATCCGGCTCACGACCTGCTCGATCCCGGCCCGCATGCGTTGATAATGCTCGACCCGCTCACGGCTCGGGGTCGCCAGTTGGACCATGGTGACCTCGTCCGGGTCGATCCGGCCCTCCATCAGCAGCTCGTGCAGCGCGTGCAGGCGCACGTCGATGCCCTTGGTGTAGTCGAGCCGGTCGACCCCCAGCAGGATCTTGCGGGGGTTGCCCAGGTCGGCACGGATCTGCTGGGCCCGCTGGATGACGTCGCGCTTGCGGGCCATCCCGTCCAGCCCGGCCGAATCGATCGAGATCGGGAAGGCCCCGACCCGCACCGGCCGGTCCCCGACATGGATCAGGCCGGGCCTGGTCCGCACCCCGACCGCCGCCCGGCTCGGCTCGAGGCCGACCAACCGCCGCGCCAGCCAGAGGAAGTTCTGCGCGCCACCCGGCCGGTGGAACCCGACCAGGTCGGCGCCGAGCAGGCCGCGCACGATCTCGGTCCGCCACGGCAGCTGCATGAACAGCTCGACCGGCGGGAACGGGATGTGCAGGAAGAAGCCGATCCGCAGGTCCGGCCGCTGCTCCCGGAGCAGGGCGGGCACCAGCTGCAGCTGGTAGTCCTGGATCCACACGGTTGCGCCCGGCTCCGCGATCGCGGCCGTGGCCTCGGCGAACCGGTGGTTGACCTTCACATACGAGTCCCACCACGCCCGGTCGAACACGGGCGCCTCGACCACGTCGTGGTACAGCGGCCACAACGTCGCGTTCGAGAAGCCCTCGTAGTAGTCCCTGACATCGGTCGCCGACAACGTGACGGGCGCCAGCCGCAGGCCGTCGTCCTCGAAGTCCTCGACATCCACATCGGCAACCCCGGGCCACCCCACCCACGCCCCCTTGCGGGACCGCAGGAACGGCACGAGCGCGCTGACCAGGCCACCAGGACTGTGCTTCCAGCGCTCCGTGCCGTCCGGCGCACGATCGAGGTCGACCGGCAGCCGGTTGGCCACCACGATGAAATCCGCACCACTGTTCACCGGGAGAGAGCCTCCTTGTGAGGACACTGCCATCAAGACAGTAGTCAGTTAGTCCGTACGGCGCGTCCGGCAAACGGTCGGGTGGCAAGTGTCACGTCCGGGCATACCCCCGGCCAACCCGTTCATGCCCTAGTGGCCCGCGCCACAAGAGCCGGTGTGCAAACCGGGTGGACCCACTGCTTACGATGAACATGTTGCCGGTGTAGCTCAATTGGCAGAGCACTCGCCTTGTAAGCGAAAGGTTACGGGTTCGAGTCCCGTCACCGGCTCGGGTGGGTGGTCCCTGCTCGGTGCTCGCTTGCTCGCACCTTCGCAGGGACCTCGCCGGATAATGTTGGGGGGCCGAGCCCCCCAAACCCCCACGGCCGCCTTCGGCGGCCTCGCCTTCCAGCGTGGTGCCACTTTCGGGCGACGTTGCGTACCAGCGTGGTTGGGCTAGCGCGTAGGTCGGGATTCGCGGCAACCTGGGGGCGGGGACTGACGTGTGTCTTGTTGGCACAGTCAGTGTGAATCTGGGGGGATTCGGGTGTGGGAATGGTTGCGTTTGGTGTGTGTTCAGCTGCTCTCGGTCTGATGTTCACTTTGGTGGTTGCTCCTGGGGCCGGGGCTGGGCAATCGACCGTCGCGTTGGAGCTTCTGAGCGGGGATAGCGGAGGGACCGCGTTCGCGGTCAATAATTCCGGTGTCGTCGTTGGTTCCAGCAGTCGTCCTGGCGGGGCTTAGCTACGACTTCTATTACAACGGGGTCCGCTGGGGTGCCGACGGCGGTGTTACGCGTCTGGAGGGACTGCCCGGGTTTCCGTATGGCATAGCTGACGACGGGTATGTCGGTGGGTCCGCGTCGGATGGGCAGGGTAACTACCGGCCGGTGCGATGGGGGCGCGACGGTAAGGCCGTCGAACTGCCTGCACCCAATGGGCGTGGCAATGTCACGTCGGTCAGTCCTGCTGGGTACATGGCCGGCACTGTGCAGACCGACAGTGGTGCTCATGCGGCCAGGTGGGATCCGGTGGGGCGGTTCACCGATTTGGGTGTTTTGCCGGTGACTCGTCCAGCCAGCCGGAGGGCATCAACGACCGGGGCGAGGTCACCGGTACGACCAACGGGCCCGGCGTCGCTAATGCTCTCGCGGCCTGGCTATGTTGATTGGCATAGTCAGGCCGCTTCCACGAGGAGGTGGTTGACCATGCGGATCAGTTCGGTTTCCACTCGATCGAGTGGCTGGAAGCTGCGCTGGGCGCGGGCCATCACCACCGCGCCCTGCACCGCGGACACGATCAGGGTCGCCACCGGGTAGGCCCGTTCGGTCGGGATCCCTTGCTCGGCAAGGACTTCCGTGATGACCTCGGTCCACCGGACGAGCGCCTCGCCGGCGGCCTGGTGCGCCGCGGGCGCCTCCTCGTCGGCCAGCGCCGCGGCCAGCACCGCGCAGCTGATCCCGAACTCCGAGCCCATCTCCTTGCGCCAGAAGGAGAACAGCATCCGCACCAGGGTCACCGGGTCGTCCGCGGCGGTGTGCATCTTCCGGTTGATCACCGTGCCCGCCCACCGGGTGGCCTCCTCGGCCAGCTGGCTCTTGCCGCCCGGGAAATGGTGGTAGATGGACCCTCTCGGCGCTCCACTGTGCTCGATCACGTCCGCGAGTGACGTCCCGGCGATCCCCCGCTCGCGGATCAGCAGGGTCGCGCTGATGATCATGTTCTTGCGCACGTCACCGGCCATCCGGCCACCCTACTATGACGACCGTCATAGCGTTCGCTCTTCGGACAGCAGGCACCACAGTGCTTGTACCGCTACTGGTTGTCCGCCAGCTCGGCCAGGATCTCGGCGTGGCAGGGCAACGGGACGCACCAGCAACCCAGCCGGTGTCCCCGTAGTTCCGGCAGCCTGGCCAGCAGGTCGGGCCGGCCCATGAGCCACTCCCGGTAGCGCGCCATGACCTCCTCGCGCGTGCCGTCCTTGCCGGGGCGGAACGGGTTGGCGAACGGAGAGCCGTCCAGGTGCCAGCCGCCCCGGTGCATCGCGCGCCCGACGTAGACGACGTCGCTGTAGTCAGGGTCGCCTTGATGCCCCTTGAGGTTCACCACGGTGGTCGCCATCGGCCGACCGTACTGCCCACGAACGCCGTCGGCCCGGAACTGTCGGTGGTGGGTGCTAAACAAGATCCAGCCGGGTGGCTGCCGTGAGCCCGGCTTCGGGGAGGAGACCACATGAAGGTGCTAGTCGCGACGGCGCGGACACAGGGGGAACGGGAAGGGGATTTCAACTGGTGCGTCGAGGGAGAGCTGGTGTGGATCGGCCTGGTCTGCGCGAGCGACCAGGCCGACCCGGACGGCGGCCGCTGTGGCTGCGGCCGGTCGTTCGGCGGGCTGAACTCGCATCGCGGCACCACCACCGCGGTGGTGCGTGACCTGCCCGGGTTCACCCGCTCCGACTACGTCGAGGCGCTGCGCTCCAGCCTGGAGCAGCAGGGCTGGCCGACCGGGATCGCCGAGTCCGAGGCGGACGAGCTGCTCGAGCTGGCGCGGTACTGGCCGCCCGGCACGGTGGTGGAAAGACGCCTGGACACCATCAGCGTGCGCGTGTTCGCGGGCCACGAGCGGAGGTGAGCACGACACCGGAGAACCACAATCCAGCCCGTTGACCAGCGTGGACGGCCACGACGTGTGATACACCTGTGATCCTGTGACGGGTGGGAGGCGTTGTGGCGCAGGAGCGTGACGGGGTCGACCGGGCGGTCGAACAGGCCGGACGGGTCGCCGGCTGGCTGGCGCGCACGAGCTGGCAGGCGGCGGCCCGGCTGCCTGGCGGTGAGGCCGTGCAGCGGCAGTTCCGCAAGGCCGAGCGGGCGGTGCTGGACCAGATGCGCCGCCAGCTCGACGAGGTCGACGAGGAGGGCACGCTGAGCGGCAGGCTCATCGCGGCCACCCCGCCCCTGGTGCTGGACGGCCAGGTCGACCCGTTGCGCACGCAGATGGCCGAGCTGCTGCGGCTGTCCACCGAGATGGACCGCGAGCACAGCCGGGAGTACATCTTCACCGCGATCATCCGCCAGCTTTTCCCGGACGAGGCGCGGATCCTGTCCGCGCTCTCGGACGGCTCGCCGTACGCGCTCGTGCACGTCGCGGCCCGTGCGGCCCTGGGCGGGCCGCAGCGGATCGTGCTGCGCAACGCGTCCTCGGTGGGCAAGGCCGCCGGGGTGACCCTGCCCGACCTGGTGCCCAACTACGTGACCAGGCTGGAGCACATGGGCCTGGTCGAGATCGGGCCGGAGGACCCCGCGCTGTCGGTGCAGTACGACATCCTGCTGACCGACGACCGGGTGCGGGCGGCCGAGGAGGAGGTGCGCTCGGCCGGCAAGCTCAGCCCGCGGTTCGCCCGGCGCACGCTCCGGCTGTCCACTTTGGGCACTCAGTTCTGGGAAGCGGTCCGGCCCGGATGACGGAGATCGTCGAGGACTTCCAGCGCAACTGGCTGGTGTACCTGTCCATGCCGCTGATCGCGGCGCTGATCGGGTACGTCACGAAGGTCGTCGCCATCCGGATGATGTTCCGGCCGATCGAGTACACCGGCATCAAGCCGTTCCTCGGCTGGCAGGGCATCGTGCCGCGCAAGGCTGCCCGGATGGCCGCGATCGCCTGCGACACCATGACCGACCGGCTGATCTCGGCCGGCGAGGTGGTCAGCAGGCTGGACCCGGAGCGGGTGGCCAAGGAGCTGGAGCAGCCGCTGCTGGCCGCGGTCGACGAGATCACCAGGGAGATCGCGCACGAGTACGAGCCGGGGCTGTGGGACAGCCTGCCCCCGCAGGTGCGCGACCTGGTGGTGCGGCGGGTGCAGGCCGAGGCGCCCAAGGTGGTCAAGGCGATCCTGGCGAACGTCCAGTCCGATGTGGACTCGGTGTTCGACCTCAAGGGCATGGTCGTGGCGAACCTGGTGCGGGACAAGGAACTGCTCAACCGGATCTTCCAGGAGGCCGGGCGCAGGGAGTTCCAGTTCATCGCCCGCTCGGGGATCGTGTTCGGCTTCGTCATCGGCCTGGTGCAGATGGTGGCGTGGGCGACCCTGCGCTCGCCCTGGGTGATGCCCATCTTCGGCGGTCTGACCGGCTGGTTCTCCGACTGGCTGGCGCTGAAGATGATCTTCCAGCCGCGCGAGCCGAAGCGCTACTTCGGGGTGTTCCGCTGGCAGGGACTGTTCCTCAAGCGCCGCAAGGAGGTCGCGGCCGACTACGGCGAGCTGATCGCCCGGGAGATCATCACCCCGCACAACGTGCTCGAGGCGGTGCTGCGCGGCCCGCTCGCCGACCGGTTGTTCGCGGTCGTCGAGCGCCAGGTGACCACCGCGCTGGACCGGCAGACCCGGATCGCCCGGCCGTTGATGGCATTGACGGTTGGCAGTCGGCGCTATCAGGAGATCAAGCACAGCGTCGCCGAGAAGGTGATGCGGCGGATGCCGGAGACGCTCGCGTTCATCGAGGACTACGCCGAAGAGGCGATGGATATCCGCAACACGCTGGTCCAGAAGATGCAGGAGCTGACCGCCGAAGAGTTCGAGCAACTGATCCGTCCGGCGTTCCAGCAGGACGAATGGATTCTGATCACGGTCGGCGCGGTGCTCGGGTTCGCTGTGGGCGAGCTGCAGGTCCTGTTGGTGGAGAACCGGGCCCACTGATGGCGGGCCCTAGTTATCGGTATGTCAGTATTGCTAACGGTTAGCGGAAACGCGCCGATCGACCGGTGGCGGCTCGAAGGAGTAATGAGATCGGGGCCTTGGATTCCGGCGAGGTGGGTAAGATCAATTCGAGACGAGCGGCATCGGGTGCCTTGCCGTTCCCGGCTGCGAGCCTGCTCGGCAGGCTGTCCGAACGGACCAGGGAGGAATTCCTCGCGGTCGGGGTTTCGGAGAGCAAACCGCCGAACGTCACCCTGATCAAACAGGGCGAGCTCGATTCCAGTGCGCTGTTGTTGCTGCACGGATCGGTGAAAGTGCAGGCCACCGACCCGGGCGGGGAACGCGCCCTGCTGGCCATCCGGGTGGCCGGTGACCTGCTGGGCGAGATGGCCGCGCTGGATGTGGGCCCCCGCTCGGCCACGGTGATCTCGTGCACCGACATCTTCTACAAGCGGATGACCCGCGCGGAGTTGCGCAACTTTCTGGCCAGGCATCCAGACGCGGCCATAGAAGTGGCCAGCATGCTCAGTGAACGGTTGCGTTGGGCGGACCGGCGCCGGATCGAACACGGCCGTCCGGCGAGTGTCCGGGTGGCGCGAGTGCTCGTCGACTTGTGTGAGTCCTATGGCACGCGAACCGGCAGCCGATGGGACCTCGGGGTGCCGATGACCCGTGAAGAGCTGGCGTCGATCGCGGGTATCAAACTGAGCACCGCGGAAAAGATCATCCGTAACTTTCAGCAGGACGGCCTGGTGAGTGGCCGTTACCGCGGGATCGTCGTACTCGACATGGAGCGGTTGCGACGGCAGGCCGAAATAGCATAACTGCCGTACTGTAGAAAACTGTTCACACAAATCCTACGAACCCGTACCAATGCTGCTTTCAGCCGGACGAACTAGAGCATAGTTACGCAGAGCGCCAACCTCCCTCGGATGCGTACACACGAAAGGCCTAGTGCATGTCAGCTTCGCGCTTCCGGCGATCGTTGTATGTCGGAGTCGATATCCGTGGGTATGGCTCCGCACCGGAGCAGCGCCAGGAGAAATGGCAGGAAACCCTGCTGCGATGTCTGGACCGCTCGGCCGCGTCCATGGGCCTGAACCGGCACCGCTGGGCCAGGCAGCAACACGGCGACGCGGAACTGTGCGTCCTGCCGGCCGACGAGCCGGAACCGTTGGTGGTGGACGGTTTCACCCGCAGACTGGAGTCCGAGCTGCGGTTGCACAACGAGGAAGTCATGCCGTGGGCCAGGATGCGCCTGCGGATGGCGGTCCACCACGGCGTGGTGGTGGACGGCCCGAACGGCTACCCATGCCGCGACGCGGTGGTGGTGAGCAGGCTGCTGGACTCCAAGCCACTGCGCGGAGTCCTGGAACAGTGGCCGCAGGCCAACCTCGCGGTGATGGTGAGCGAGCTGGTCTACCACTCCGTGGTCGAGGCGGGCCACACCTCCCTGCGAGCCGACCAGTTCCGGCGGCTCGCCGTGCGGGAGAAGGAGTTCAAGGGCTACGGGTGGCTGTGGCTGCCGGGCCTGAGCGACACGGTCGACATGTTCAGCCGGCCGGCCGTGCCAAGATGGGACTCCGCCGGTGTTCAAGCGCGGCCATACGTTGTCCGTGCCGAAGAGGTGTCCGAAGTTGTCGTCCGAGGGCGGCACCGGGCAGCCGTACACCGCGGTTTCATCGGCGGATAACAAGTCGGAGTGGCCCGGACCCCAACGCCTGGCCACTCCGATTTGGATTGTCCTCGCTTCGCTCGGACGGGCTTGGTCGCCCGAAGCCGGTCATTCGCGGTCCGCGCCACGCGCCCACCATCGCTCTGTGGCGGGTTGCCGCTGTGGCTGGGGCGCTGGGGGGCGTGTCGCGGACCGCGAATGACCGGCGCGACCAAGCCAGGCGTCCTCAGCCACACGTCCCAAGCCGGGCACCCGGAGCAACTCCACTCGAGATACAACGCAGCGTCCGCGAGATCGCAGGTCCGGCCGCCTGAGGCGGTCGGACCGTTGCGTCACGGGCTCCCCGGCAGGGTGGCCGGCGCTCCAGGGGTTCTGCTCGGGCGATGTTCCGCTCCCGCCGCTGGTAGCGGTCTTGTTTGAGGTGGCCGCCGCCGCTCGGTCGTCGGTCTCATGGCGGCGCCGTTCGCCGAAGGGCTGCTCCGGGTGCCAACAGCGGCTGTGGTTGGGGGTGGTCGCTGCGGCTCGGTGGTCTGTCCGTTCGGCTACGCCGTGTCGCTTCGGGGCTGCTCTGGTCAGAGCACCAGCGGCGGTCCTGATTCGCGACGGCTGCCGCGGCTGGGGCGTAGGTGCC
>CBIMJO010000301.1:0-8757 GCA_966244135.1 uncultured Actinocrispum sp.
AGGCGGTTCATGACGGCGAGCATCGCGCTCGGGCCGGCGCCGCTGGTCTCGTCGAGGAGGTAACCACCGGACAGGTTGATGATGTCCGGTGGTTGGCTCGCGTTGAGTTCGGCGAGGATCGCCTGGGCGACTTGGAACTCCGTCATGCCACCGAACCACCGCATGGTGTTGGTGACTTTGACCGTGGCGCGCGGCGCAACACAGCGGATGATGCCGGCGATGAACGTGCCGTGCCCGGAGTCCTGCTGGATCAGGTTTCCCAGCCCGTAGGTCCTGGGGTCCAGGTCACCGCTCACCTCAGTCGATGGGTGCCGGTCGCCGTCCCAGAGCCATGGGTGACCCACTTGCCAGTTCTCGGACAGGCCATTGTCGATCACCGTTATCCGAACACCCCGGCCGGCGTTGCCACCGCGTGCCCGCGGGTACGGAATGGCCTGAGGGTAGGGCCGAACCGGCGTGGGCTCGTCGGCCGGACAGATGTTGGCACCGTCAGTGTGCGTGATGTACATCAGACGATCCAGGTTGGCATCGACGCCCTCCTTCGCCAGGAACTCTCTGACGTTCTGCCGCGTGTCGCGACCACCCGGCTTCGTCAGCTTGAGCAGCTTGAGCCGATCTCGGGCTGGGGCGTCTTTGCGGCTGTCGAGGGTGTCCACGAGCTCCGCGCCCAGTTCTTGTAATGCCCGGTTCGACTTCTCGTCGATGTCCCCACGGACCTGGATGTGATCCTTTCGCCAGATGTAGTGCGGAGCACCGGCCGGGGGATCTGTCTCGAGGTAGATCCCGTCAGCTTCGGCTGCCCGCCTGACGTTCTTGAACTGCGCCTCGCTGATCGGCCTTATGCCGATGCGCGGTGGGGTGTCCTTCTGATCCGGGGCATCACTGCGATCGTGTGGCATGCATGTCTCCAGAGGGTCGGAACTTTGCACTGAGGGGATGCGATGTGGCGGCCGGCAGATACGCCGACGCGGAAAAATCTGACCGAATTTCGCGACAGGGCTCCGTAGGATGCACAGGCGTGAGCAACGCGGCTAGCGAGCCCATGCGGCGGGGAGAACCCATCAGCGGACCATTCTCACCCGACGGTTCGCTTCTTCGTGACTCCATTCAGGCCGGCCCTGCTCGGTTGCGTCACAAGCCGGTCGGGTCGTACAGCGCATCTTCTGGAGGACAACCCCAGACCCCCTTGAGTTCGATTGCTGCGGTCCCAGGCGGTCCTCATGCGACACATTAAGTCCACTTCGGACGATCTTTTGCAGATGGTTTTCGCTGAGCCTGGCGAGGCTGTCAAACGGGCTCGTGCGGTGTTGGACAACTCGCCGACAGCGTTCGAAGCGTCCGTGGCTCACCAGGCCATCGGAATCGTCCAGCGAGACTTCGGCGAACTTCCCTCGGCGATCACCGAGTTGCGGGTATCCCTTACCTTGGCCCGGCAGTCCGGGTCCACCGAGCGGGAGGCCGACGTGCTCGCCACGTTCGGCGTCGCGCTCATCCATCACGGGCAGACCGCCGCTGGGCTGATGGCGCTCGACAAGGCAGTGGCCGGATCGAACGGAACCCATGGGGCGCGAGTGAGGTTTCGCCGTGGAGCGGCGCTATGGGTGCTGGGCCGGCATGAGGAAGCCCTCGCCGATCTGAAGGCGGCAGTCCCGGTACTGCGGCGAAGTCGCGACACGATCTGGGTCGGTCGTGTACTGGCCGTACGCGGGCAGGTTCACCTGGCGCTGGGCGCCATCGACCGAGCCGTCGCCGACTTCACCGAGACCGAGCGGTTGTTCGCCGAGACCGACCAAGCACACGACTCCGCGGTAGCTGTGCAGAACTTGGGCTTGTGCGCGTTTCGGACTGGTGACCTGCCTACCGCGCTGGCCCGGTTCGAACAGGCGAACCGCCGGTTTCGACAACTCGCGACGCCCATGCCGGAACTTGCCGCCGACCGGTGCGCGGTGCTGCTAGCGGCCGGGCTAGCCCACGAGGCACTGGCCGAGGCCGACGCGGCGCTGGCCGAAGTGTCCAACCGGCGCGGTCAGACCACGCGGAGGGCCGAATTGTTGTTGGTTGCGGGGCGGGCGGCGCTGGCGGCGAACAAGCCGGAGACCGCGCTCGACCGGGCCAGCGAGGCCGTTGGGCTGTTCGCCGCGCAGCGTCGGGAATGGTGGCGCCAGCATGCCCGCCTACTCGCTCTGCGGGCGCGTTTCGCGCACGGCTCCAGCGCTCCCCCGCAACTCGCCCACGCCGTCGACGTCGTCAGGCGCCTGCAGTCGATGCACGCACCGGATCAGATCCAGGCGAGCCTGCTCGCCGGCCGGATCGCCCTTGCCACCAATCGGATTGGTCAGGCACGGGATCACCTCACGGTGGCGGCCGCAGCCCGACGGCGCGGGCCGGCCATTACCCGGGCCGAGGGCTGGCTCGCCCGGGCGTTGCTCGCTGAGGCGGACAACGACACCAGGCTCGTACTTTCAGCGTGCCGGCGCGGTCTCGACGTGCTCGACGAGCACCAGCTCACCCTCGGCGCCTCCGAACTTCGGGCCCGGGCCACCGACCATGGCGCTGAGCTCGCCGAACTCGCGCTACGGACTTGCCTGACGCGTGCGTCAGCCCGCCAGTTGCTGCTGTGGAGCGAACGCTGGCGTGCGACGGTGTGCGCGGTGCCCGCCGTGCGCCCGCCCCGAGACAACCAGGTCCTGCACGACCTCACCGCGTTGCGAGCGACCACGAGCCGACTCGACAAGGCGTTGTCCAACGGCTCACCCGGTGCAGCACTGGCCGCAGCCTCGCAACAGCTGGAACGGCGAATCCGGGACCACACCCGGCGCCAACCCGGCATCTCAGGCAACGTGCACACCAGAGCGGCACACAGGGTCGCGGGCGCCGTGCTCGACGAGCTTCCGACCGTTCGCCTCGTTGCCATCGTCGCGATCGACGGCGACCTGCACGTGCTGGTTTGTGGTGCAGGCCGGATCCACCGGGTGGTCGCAGGTCGAGCCGCACCGGCCGCCCGCCACCTGGAATCCGCCTGTTGGCTGCTACGCCGGCTCGCCTATGGCTGTCCACCGGCGCTCGCAGACCGGCTCCTGGCCCGTCTCGAGGATCTAGGTCACAAACTCCAGCAAGAGCTGCTCGGTAACGCCGGTTGCACGCCGTGCCTTGGGCTTTGCTGCCTTGTCTACGGGACCGGGTGCACAGCATCGCACCTTCGGCGACGGCATGGGTAAACGCCAGACGTGCGCCCCGCCCCAGCGAGGAGAACGTCGTGCTCGTCTGCGGACCAGACCTGGAAAGCGGTGGTCACGAGATCTCCCGACTATCCGCCACCTACCCTGCCGCGCGAGTACTGAAGGACGACTCGGCCACCGCGTCGGCCGTGTTGAAGGCGATCGACGGAAGCTCTCTCGCACATCTCGCTGCGCACGGCCGGTTCCGCGCGGACAGCCCGATGTTCGCCTCACTTCGCCTGGCCGACGGTCCCCTCACCGTGTACGACTTCCAACAGCTCCAACGTGCGCCCTACCGAATCGTCCTCCCCTGCTGCGACTCCGGCGCGCTGCAGCCAGTCGGTGCCGACGAACTGCTCGGCCTGACCACAGCCCTCCTACCGCTCGGCACCGCTGGCATCGTCGCCACCATCGTGCCCGTCAACGACACAGCCACCGTCCCGCTCATGTGCGCACTCCACGCGGCGCTACGCTCCGGCGCCACTATGGCCGAATCCCTCGCCACCGCAAGGAAAGCCATGTCCGGACAGCCAACCGAACTCGCGACCGCGTGGTCTTTCGTCGCTCTCGGCGCGGCCTGACCCCTCATGCGCAGGTGCTGGTGGGCCCAGTCGCGAGCACAACGCCCATCACCCGGAGCAAGTGCGCGGCAGACCTGAGCCTTCGTCATGCCGCGAAAACCACGCGGAATGCGGAATTCCAGGCAGCCGTAACTCCCCAGCACGGGAAGATCGTAGCGAAATGGACGCTGCCTCGAAGCCGAACCAACATGGCGCCGTTCGCTCAGCGCACCGCCACTGACTCGCTGCCACCGGGCAGAAACGCCGCCGTCACACCCGGGCCCGGACCACCTGACCGCCCACGAACGCCAGATCGCCGAACTCGGTCGCGCCGGACTGTTCACCATCAGACCGGTGCCCACCTGTTCCCTCCGGCCGCGAACCATCCAACTCACCATGGGCCGCAGCACTTTTGGTTCGTCGACCCAGTCACGGTCGCTCGACCCGACCTGCCTCTCGCCACCGCCGGACCACACTCCGCCCGTAGTTGTTCGTGCCGGCAACCCGATCGAGCTCGGCGCCGGACGGCGTACGGCCGCGGGCACGCTCTGCCTCAAAGTAGTTCCACATGACCTGCTCGGCAGGCAGAGCCGACGGCACCCTGGACAATGCCGACGATCGGTCGGGTGTTGTTTCGCCAAGGCACGTGGTTCACTCTGGGGTTGGTGGCTGTGTCGCCCGCGTGAGTCCGTCGTGGTTCTGGGTGTGGTCACTTGTGATCGGGCTGCCTGCGCGACCAGGCGGCCCGATTCTTTCTCCGACCACACCTCCAGACCGGGGCCTCCAGTACTGATGGGGCCCCGGCTGGTGGTATGCCGCCCTACTCGATGATCTTGATGCCGAAGTAGTTGGCCGCTGCAAAGGCGCCTATACCGGCGATGGCGGCGTAGGCAAGCCCGCCGAACGCTGAGTACGTCAAAAGGCCGATGCAGGTCGCAACGAACAGTGCCATCAAGAAGATGAGCGCGCTGCGCTGGGACAACAGCGGCTTCTTCTCGGGCGGCTCAGTGCCGCCACAACAGGAGGCTCTATTCGTTGGTCTAGTGGTCATGGTTTCCCTCCCCTCGTAAGTCCGTCGTGTTGAGGGTGGGATCAGGTCCGATCGCGCGGCCTACGCGACTAGGCGCGCGATCGTAGAGTGACCAGCCATTTCCCTCTCTGCCTCTGGAGTAGAACATGTCGGGCATCGGGCGGTGTAGTGGCCTGAGAGCGTGGTGGAGATCCACTCCGCCCGGAGCAGGGCAAAACCGCTCGTCAGGACATGAGCAGGTCTTCATAAGTTGATCAAACCGACCGGACGCGATCCGTGTCTGGGACAGGGTGCCGCCCCGCAACACCAACTTCACCGCTCGCGCCGATCCGCTTGAGTACTTCGTCAACTCGATGCCGCGCCTCTCTCGGTCTGCGCTGATGCAGCGGTTGCGCGGCCTCGACGGGATCGGCAGATCGGCAGATCGGCAGATCGGCGAGCACAGTAGGGCGGATCTGGTCGGGCTCGGTGGCCAGGGTGACGTCCCCGTCAGCGCGGTCGCGCAACACAGCCAGGTCCTGGAACAGGTGTTCCCGATCGCGCAGATCAGCGACAAGATCATGGAGGGCCACGTCATTCAACGACGAGTCCACACTGGACAGGGTGATTGACAGGTCGCGGGCGGCAGCCATCGCAGTCACACCAGGCCAACCTGGTGGCAGACACCACCGACGGCTGGTCAACACGAGCGTCGCACCTCAGCCAGGCAAAGCAGTGCGCCCCTTCCACCACGTTGATCTCTATCCGCCCATTCAGCGAACTGCTAGGCCTATCCGGGGTTGCCGCTCGCTGGGATGGTGTGGCGATGCCAACTCCTGGCGAGGTCGGCGATTATGTCGATGCACGGTTCTTGTCGTGAGCAATTGCATGTCGGATGGTCCAATTGACGGGTGGGTGTTACATCCGAACGGGATTCAGCGACTGTCCAGGGGCAGCGGATGCTCAGGAAGGGCCGTGTGGATGAGCCGAGCGGTTTTGTTCGTACATGGAACCAGGGTTCGAGCTGAGTCCTATGCCAGCTCGTTCGCCCAGATCAGGCAGGCCCTTCCGAGGGCCGTCCGCCTCAGTGGGTGTTTTTGGGGGCAGTCTCACGGCGCGGCTTACCTCGGGAGGTGTGTCGGTGCCTGGCTACGACCGGACTGGCGGCGAGGCTGATACGGCCGAGGAGGAGGAACTCACGCTGTGGGCTGTGTTGTACACGGATCCCTGGTACGAGCTGCGGTTGCTCCGTCACGTGGGGAATGGGACTGTCGAGCTGCCGCCGGGTGAAGTGTCGCCTGCGGTCGCCTTGCGAGAGCAGGTCGAAGGATTCCGGCCCTCAGCCGAGCTGTGCGCCGAGCTCGAGCAGGCGGGGTTGGCCGATGCGTTCGATGAGGCGCTCGCTGCGCTCTTGGCCGCGCCCGAGTTCGACGAAGCGGCCAAGACAGCGAATGCAGACCTGTTGGAGCACCGCAAAGCTGTGGCCCGTGCGGTCGTGGCGCGAGCGTTGGCGGCTGCCGATGTCGCGGTTGATGGCGCGACCCGGGACACGCTCGTCGAGCACTTCATCGGCGAGCTGCACGGCTACGGCAAAGGTATAAGTAGGTGGTTGGCCCGGCCGTTCACGGGCATCGCGAGCCAGGCTGTGACACGGCTTGTCGGTCGACGCCGGGGCACCATCACCGATGCCACCGCTCCGGCCGCAGGAGACATTCTGCGGTACCAGGCGCGGGGCGAAGGCATCCGTGCTGTCATCAGGCAGGCGATCCTGGACGCCGACGCGGACAATGTGACGCTGCTCGCGCATAGCCTGGGCGGGATCGCGTGTGTCGATCTCCTGGTGACGTCGAACATTCCGCAGGTTGACCGGCTTATCACGGTGGGGTCGCAGGCGCCTTTCCTTTACGAGATTGGCGCGTTGGCGAGCCTCGAACCGCCGGAGCCACTACCCGAGCACTTCCCGTCTTGGCTGAATATCTACGATCCGCGGGACTTCCTCGGCTACGTCGGACAGGAAGTGTTCCCAGGCCGGGTGACTGACATCGAGGTGGACAATCGGCAGCCGTTTCCTCAGGCGCACAGCGCGTATTGGGGAAACAGCGAGGTGTGGGCTGCAGTGGGCGACTTCCTGGCATGACTGTGAACATGGATCCGTTGGCCACCTTCGCCGTAGTCGTCGGGATCGAGCGCTACGACGCGGACTGGCCGCTGGACGGCGCCGCGAACGACGCTATTCGCATGTCGGAGTGGCTGCGCGCGTCCGGTGTCCCCGCGGCCCAGATCTACCTGATGATCGACCCGCTGCCTGCCAATCAGGAGGCGATCAGACTGCGTGCGGCAGCGCTGGGTCTTGCACCTCGGAACGCCAGCCGTCACGACGTGTTCGACGTCTTCACGCGGGAACTGACAGCGGTGCACGGCAATCACCTCGTGGTGTTCTGGAGCGGTCATGGCGTCCTGGATGATCAGCGTCACCGGGCGTTGTTCAC
This sequence comes from uncultured Actinocrispum sp., assembly GCA_966244135.1. Classification (GTDB taxonomy): domain Bacteria; phylum Actinomycetota; class Actinomycetes; order Mycobacteriales; family Pseudonocardiaceae; genus Kibdelosporangium. The sequence continues at coordinate 7,277 of CBIMJO010000301.1, forward strand.
CGCCGACGCTCATGCCGTCGACAAGCGCACGGTGAGAGTGGACGACCTCCTGAGTTTCTTGCGAGACAAGGTGATTCGGGGTTTTCACGACCAGGTGGTGATCGTGGACGCCTGCGCCAACTTTGTCGAGGAGATGAGGAGCCGGACGAACCCAACCCATGCGACGTTTCCCGTCAGTGCCCCAAAGCCCGGTGTCCGGCAGTTCGTCCTCTATGCCGCGGCGCAGGGGCAAGTCGCCGCCCACAATCAAACCTTGAAATACGGTGAATTCTCGGCCGCCGTGCTAAACGTACTGCACTCGCAGGAGGGGCCGGTGTGGCCGCCAGACATGCCGGCGATGTCGGCTAAGGTGGCCACTCACTTTGAACGGCTCCGCGAGGCCGGGGTTTGCCGTCAGACACCGGTCTACCTATCGCGGAGCACGAGCTGGGCCGGTCACGAGGAGCAGCAACAATTCGGCGGTATCCCGGTCTCCGGCGAGTCCCGGCAAGTGGCGGCTGAAGTCGGAATCACCGCGTCGCAGGTGCGTAGGTTGGTTCGCGCATTCGCCGACTGCTCGTTGGGAGTCGCTCCCGAGACAGTCGTCGAAGCGCTACGGCAGGGCACGCTGGACAACCTCATGTCTGATTTGGCCGCTTCGGCCGTCGGGGACGATCAGCAGCTCGCCGTGGCGCAACTGACGAGGCTATGGCGGTCGCAGCAGCGCATCGTAGAACCGTTACGGCACTTCCAGAACATGTCGTTGCCACAGTTGCGGACCTACTACGACGTGGTTCCTGACCGGCAGCTCGCGCGGGAGCTGACCGACCTGGACGAAGTGCTGGAATACTTGGCCGAGTTCGGCGAGGCCGGTGAATCCACACCTCTGTTCCGGTTCGTGACGCGCCTGGAGTCGCTGACCGGTACCCAACTGCCCGCGGAGTGGTTCGGGCTCCGGTCCAGCCAACTCCGGAGGCTACGTGTGCGCGAGCGTCGCTGCAGCACTGCGGCGACCGGCTGTCATCTGGTCATCCACTTGCCCGGCTCGCAGTGGCCCTGCGAAGTCAGCGGCCATCTGCGTTCAGCAGACGGCGAGTGGACGAAGCACGTCGTCGGATGCACGGCTGACGAGCAGGGCGCACGTAACGCCGTCAATGGGCTGATCACCTGGGCGCACAGTCGCTTGGCTGGCGAGCCAACTCTGGCACTGGGGTTCCTCGCGTCCAGAGCGCGGTTCGACGATGTGCCGGAGCGCTGGACGTACGTTGATGAGCTGTCGGGCGAGTTTCTGCTAGGCGAGGAGTACCCGGTCGTGCTCCATTCCGCCGATCGGATCCGAGTGAAGCGGGCACGTTTCCGGTGGCAGGGCCGCCTGCAGCAGATCAGCGACGAGCTGGAACTGGCGGAGCCAGAGATCCTGTGGATCGACCCGCCATTGGACGCGAAGAAGATCACGAAGGCGGTGCGCAACTCCACGGCCGCCTGTGTCGTGTTCGCCGACG
>CBIMJO010000302.1:0-8752 GCA_966244135.1 uncultured Actinocrispum sp.
GTGTCGTACACGAGGGGATATCCGGTGGACTTGCTGTACACGGGGTTGGATGTGGTGGGGGATTTGGGGATCGACTCGATCAACCGGGTGGAGATCATGGGGGTGTTGGGTGAGAGGTTTGGTGGGGTGGGTGGTGTGGGGGTGGAGCGGTTGGCGGAGTTGCGGACGTTGGAGGACATCGTCGGGTTGCTGGTGGAGGTGGGGCCGGGCCCAAAAGGGTGATCGGGCGGCGGTCGGCGGGGTTGGTGCGGTTGCCGGCTGTTGACCGGGTCGAGCGGCGGCGGGGGCAGCGGGTGGCGTTGCTCGCCGGGGAGAACGGACCGCTTGCGCAGGCCCTCGCCGAAGCCCTGAAGGCTGATGGGTGGCTTGTGCGGACCACCAGCGAGCCGCGCCATACCGGAGACCGAGTTGCGCAGAGCGCCGGCGGGGAGTTGCGGGCCGGAGAGCGGGTTGTCGATGAGGGGTTGGGGCTGGTGGTGTGGATCGCGCCTGCCGGGCCGGTGAGTGTTGCGGCGGCGAGTGAGAGTCTCACCGAGGCGTTGCTGACCGCACGGGAAACCCAGACCTACCTGCAAGAGAGCGGCGGCGCGTTCGTGGCGATCACGAGGTCCGAAGTGGACGGTCAGGGCGCGGCGGTTCTCGGTGGGGTGTCAGGGTTGGTCAAGACGCTTGCGATTGAGGCGCCGGAGGTGTTCTGCCGCGCGCTCGAACTCCCGGCCCGGCTGGGTGAGCGGAGATGTGCCGAGCTTGTGCTGACCGAACTCGCGGACAGCCAGCAGAGCCTCACCCACGTCCGGTACGACGCGGACGAGAACCGTTGGACAATCGGCCTGGTCGACGGCCCCAGCAGAGCCGGCATGGCACCCGAACCGCAGGATCTGTTCGTGGTCACGGGCGGCGGCCGGGGAATCACCGCGGCCTGCGCCAAAGGGCTGGCGGAAAGGTACGGCTGCGGCCTGATCCTCCTCGGCCGTACCCCACTGAGAGAACAACCGCAGTGGGCAAAGGAAGTCCCCTCCGAGAGCCTCAAAGCCGTGATCGCCAAGCACCTGACAAAACCAACCCCGCGGGAAGTCGACAAGATCTACAACGAGCTGATCGCGAACCGCAAGATCACGGAGACTCTGGAACAAACCAAAGCCGAGTATCTGGCGGTCGACATCGCAGACCCAGAAGCGGTGGCCAAAGCCCTCGCGCCCTACCGCATCACCGGAGTGGTGCACGGCGCCGGAGTGCTCGCGGACCAGGTCATCAAGAACAAGCAAGCCGACGACATCCGCCGAGTCCTCAAACCGAAAATCGAAGGCCTGAACTCCGTTCTCCAGGCAGTAGACATGAGACAGCTACGCCACGTGGTGTTGTTCTCGTCGGTGGCAGGGTTCTTCGGCAACCATGGACAGGCCGACTACGCGATGGCCAATGAAGCGCTCAACCGGATGGCGGCCGTCCTCAAGCGACAGTACCCGGACACCCAGGTCACATCGATCAACTGGGGCGCCTGGGACGGCGGCATGGTCACGCCCCAGCTCGTGAGGATGTTCACCGAACGGGGCATCCCGCTCATCCCCCTAGCCGAGGGTGTTCAACACTTCCTGGACCTGGTCGAAAGCCCGCAGGAGGTGGTAACGGTGGTCGGGCCGACGACTCCCCTGCCGACCCGGCCACCCCGGTCCAGTGGAACCCTGGTGCTGCACCGAGATCCGATCCCGGATCATCCACACCTCAAGGACCACACCATCGGCGGCCAACAAGTCCTGCCCGTCACCGTGGCGATAGGGACCATCCTCAACGCGGTCAGCCGAGTCCGCCCAGAGCTGACCACGCTGACTGATTTCGCCGTCCTCAAAGGACTCGTGGGATCGCCGGGCACCTTGAAACTGCGGCTCGTCGAACGCCACGACGACCTGGCGGTGCTGGTCATGGACGACTCGGGCCGCCCCCGCTACCAAGCCCTGATGGAAGCACAAGAACCACAACCGGCACACATGATCCTCCGGGAGCCACAAGAAAAAGTGACCGCCTACACCGACGGAACCCTCTTCCACGGACCAACGCTGCAAGGCATCAAGACGATGACCAGCGACCGTAAGGTCTTCGGGTGTCACCTGCCCACAACTCCATTGGCGAACGGGGCATACGCAACAGACACCTACGATCCGTTCAAAGCCGACCTGCTGCTGCAAGCGGCGCTGGTGTGGGTGCGTCACCAGCGCGGGGTGGCGAGCCTGCCGGTCGCGGTCGGCGCCGTCGAGTGTCACAAACCGTTGCCACAAGAGCCGTTCCGGATGTCCGTGGAGCAAACTGGTGAGGTCGAGTCGCGGGTGATGTGCACGGTGACCGCGTGCGCACCGAACGGCGAGGTCCTGCTGCGATTCCGCGGTGTGGACCTTGTGTGCAGTCAGGCGCTCGATGCCAAGTTCGCGGTGGGGGCGTGATGCACCTCGCGATCGTCGGCATGGCCTGCCTGCTGCCCGGCGCCAACAGCCCTGAAGAGTTCTGGGAAGCCATCCGGGAAGGACACGACCTCCGCACGGAAGGCGACTTCGACCCAAGCGTCCCCGGCGGCTGGGGCGACGAGCACCACAAGATCACGGCCACCCGCGGCGGCTTCGTGCACGACCACGAGCCGCGGAAAGGAGTGCGCTGGCCGCTGAAAGTGGCTCGTGAGGCACTCGCAGACGCAAAAACACCACCTGAAGCCCTCAACCGCACGGGAATCGTGCTCGGCAACTACGCCTTCCCCACTGAAGACTCCACCCGCCTGGCCATTCCGCTAATACAGGGCGAGGTCAGCAAAGGCCTTGGCGTCAAGCCACCAGAGACACCACAAGGCGATTTTCGTGAGATGCGCCCGTTCGGCCTCCCGGCGGAAGCAGTCGCCGACACCCTGGGCCTCGGCGGACCAAGGCTTGCCTTGGACGCGGCCTGTTCGTCGATGTTGTACGGACTCGCCCTCGCCCGTGACTACCTGAAATCAGGCCTGGCGGACGTCATGCTCGCGGGCGCGGTCTGCGCACCGGATCCCACCCTGATCCATCTGTCCTTTTCGGACCTCAAAGCCTATCCCAGCAACGGAATCAGCCAGCCGTTCAGCGAAGACTCAACCGGCATACTCACCGGCCAAGGCGCAGGCATGTTCGTGGTCAAACGTTTGGCCGACGCCATCCGGGACAACGACCGCATCCACGCGGTGATCGAGTCCATCGGCCTGGGCAACGACGGTTCAGGCGGCCACATGCTCACGCCCAGCGTCGACGGCCAGATCGAGGCCTACAAACGAGCCTACGACTACTCCACTGTGGACTATATCGAGTGTCACGCCACCGGAACCCCGATCGGCGACAAGACGGAGCTGGAGGGACTGTCCACATTCTTCGGACAACTCCCCGCACTTGGCTCGGTCAAAGGCAACACAGGCCACCTGCTGACTGTGGCCGGGTTCACCAGCTTGCTCAAGGTCATCCTGGCCATGCGAGCCGGAGTAATGCCGCCAACGCCAGGAGCGACCCACCCCAGCGTCGTGCACACCGAACGCCCGTGGCCAGGCCCCCGGCGGGCCGGAGTGTCGGCGTTCGGGTTCGGCGGGACCAACGCGCACGTGGTCCTCACAGACAGGCCGGGCCGGGACCCCGATGGCCCCACCCCGGTCCGGCCTCCCCGCCTCGCCATCACGGGCATCGGCGTCCGCCTGGGCGACATCCGCACACTCCCCGAGCTGGCCAATGTGGTGCGCAGGGCGACGCCCGTGTTGCGGCCTCGACCGGATGACCGCTGGTACGGGATGGACGATCTCGTCGATCATGGTCCAGCCGGCTACATCGACCATGCCGACATCGATCCACTGGCCTACCGAATCCCGCCCGCCGACCTCGCCCAGCTCAACCCCCAGCACGCCGTGCTGTTCGAAGCCGCCGAGGCGGCACTGGCAGACGCGGATCTCAAGGACGGCAGGGTCGCCGTCGTCGTTGCCATGGAGATGGATCCCCGCACACACGCCCACCGCGCCCGGTTCGACATCGGCGCCCACCTCCGGTCCATCGTGGACCTGCCGCCGGACGAGCTCGCCCGGCTGGAGGAGAAGGTCCGCGACGCCGTCCACGAACCCTTGAGCGCCAACGAGGTCCTGTCGTACATCGGCAACATCATGTCCAGCCGGATCTCGGCCTCACGCGACTTCACCGGCCCGTCGTTCACCGTCTCCTCCAGCGCCCGGGCACTCGAGGTCGCCGGACTGCTGATGATGGACCCCAGCATCGAAGCGGTAGTCGTCGGTGCGGTCGACCTGGCCTGTGGGATAGAGAACGTCCTCGCCCGCAACGCTCTCGATGACGAAGTCCCACCTCTGGGCGACGGGGCGACCGTATTGGTCCTGACCAGACACAGCGAACGCGCCTACGCGACCATCGGCCCTGCGGAAGGCACCCTCGACTACTTGGAGGTGACCGGCTCAACCGTCCCGGCGAACCAAACGGGCGAGCCCTTGTCATGCGCGATCGGCAGCCTCACCCCGCTGGTCGGCGACACCCAGGTATGCGCGCTGCTCACCTCGGTCGCCAAGGTCGCGCTGTGCCTGTCGCAGGCGGAATTGCCACCCACGCCACAGGAATTCCGGTTCGAACCCCCAGAAGGCTCCCCATTCTGCCGCCTGGAAGCGCCGCAACCGTGGATGAGCCGCAACGGCGTCCGCACGGCAGCCGTCGCCTCCAGCGAAGCCACCTTCATGCTGTCCTCGAACACGTCTGCACGGAGGGTCGGCTACCCGGGCCCGTTGATGATCACCTTGGCCGGTGACTCCGGCCAGGACCTCGTCGAGGCCGCCGCCCGATGCCTCAACGATCCCGCCCACAGCACAACGGGCCGGTACAAAGCCGTATTGGTTGCCGAGGACATGCCTCGAATGCGGCGCGAACTCAGCGCCGCGCAACGAGACCTCGCGGCGGTGATCGAGCGGGGCGGCGAATGGTCCACTCCCGCGGGCAGCTACTGCACGGCGAGACCGATCGGACCGGGCCGGATCGCGTTCGTCTACCCCGGCGCCTTCACCACGTACCCGGGCGCCGGCCGCGACCTCTTCACGCTGTTCCCGCAGCTCCTGGCCGAATTCGAAGCCGAAGGCCGCCCGGCGGAACGGTTCAAGCACGCCCGGCTCTACCCACGAGCCTGCAAAGGCGTCGACCGCCGGGCAGCCCTCAAGCACGAGGCCGAACTGCAGGACGACATCCCGGTGATGCTGGCCGCGGGGACGAACTTCACCATCCTGCACACGAAGATGCTGCGGGACATCCTCGGCATCCGCCCCGACGGCGGCTTCGGTTACAGCTTGGGCGAAAGCAGTATGCTGTTCGCCCTGGGTGTGTGGGATCCCGCCAGCCGCGACGACGCAGCCCTCGCCGCGAGCCCGCTCTTCCGCGACAAACTGTCCGGCCCCAAGCACCTGATTCGCCAGACCTGGCAGATCCCCGAGGATGTGGCAGAGGTCTGGGCCACCCACGTCGTCCTCGCTGGGGCTCAAGCGGTCCGGGCCGCCGCGGAAGGTCTGGACCGCGTCTTCGTCACCCATGTCAACACGCCCAGCGAAGTCGTGATCGCCGGTGACCCCGTGCAGTGCCGGGAGGTCATCGAACGGCTGGGCTGCCGGTCCGCCAAGGCACCGGCCAACCATGTCATGCACTGTCCCATCGTCGACCCCGAGATCGACGCGCTGGCGGACCTGAACGACTATCCACTCGGGACACCTGACGATCTCGAACTGCTGTCAGCGTATGACTACGACACGATCGACCACATCGACCGAACAGTGCTGGCCGAGCGGATCGCGTACACGCTTTGCAACACGGTGGACTTCAGCCGGCTTGTCCGAACCGCCTACAACCGCGGGTTCCGTTATTTCGTGGAAGTTGGCCCGGGCGCGACCTGCACCCGCTGGATCAACGAGACCTTGGACGGAACAGACCACGTGGCCGTGTCGGTGGATCGGCGCGGGGCTCCGGGCGCGACCGTGCTCGCGCAAGCGTTGGCGCGACTGATCAGCCATGGCGTGCCAGTGGATCTGGATCAGTTGCTCGGTCCGTGCGACGAGAAGCCTGCGCGGCGAACGTTCCCGGTTCGCTGCGGTGGCGAGTCGATCGCGGACCGGGTTCGGCGGGCCAGATACGTCTGGGGCCCCGATGATCTCATCGAGTACGCCAGTGGCAGTGTGGCAAGCGTTTTCGGGCCACAGTTCGCGGAAATCGACACCTATCCGGTCCGGGTTCGGCTTCCCGAGCCGCCGTACCTGTTCGTCAGCCGGGTCACCGAGCTGAACGGAACGACCGGCCGTTTTGAACCATCGTCCATCACGACCGAGTACGACATCCCGCCGAACGCCTGGTACACAATGGATGGTCTGGTTCCGTGCGCGGTCACCATCGAAGCCGGGCAATGCGACCTGCTGTTGATCAGCTACCTCGGCATCGACTTCCGCGTCCAAGGCGGACGACGGTACCGGTTGTTGGACAGCCGACTGGTCTTCCACGGTGGCTTGCCGCGCGAAGGTCAGACCCTGCGCTATGAGATCAAGATCGACCGGTTCGTCTGGAACGGCGACGCCCTGCTGTTCTTCTTCAGCTACCGGTGCTTCGCCGACGGTGCGCTGATCCTCGAACTGCTCGACGCCTGCGCCGGGTTCTTCTCCCCGGCCGAACTCGACGACTCTCTCGGCGTCATCCAGACCCAGGCAGACCGGCGCAGATATCAGGCGTTCAAGAAGACCTCGTTCAAGCCCCTTGCCCGAACCGACCGCACCGAACTGTCCACATCAGACCTCCAGGAACTGGCTGCGGGCAAACCGGGAACGGTGTTCGGCGCGGAATGGGGGCATGGCGGCAACCCGTCGCTCAGGCTGCCCGGCGAGATGCTGCGGATGATCGACGAGATCCCGCGGATCGACCGGCTCGGCGGCCCCTGTGGTCTGGGTGCATTGACCGCCATCAAGCACCTGGACCCGGACGGCTGGTACTTCCGCTGCCATTTCCCCGGCGACCCGGTACTCGCTGGTTCGCTGGTCGCCGAGGGCGGTGTGCAACTGCTCCAGGTCTACGCGCTCTTCCTGGGTATGCACATGGTCCTGCCGGACGCCGAGTTCCAGGCCGTTCCCGGGCTCGAGACATCGGTCAAGGTACGCGGCCAGATCGCGCCTGGGGCAGCCAAGATCCGTTACGAGGCCGAGATAACGCGGTTGACGCTCCTGCCGCGACCGACAGTGATCGCCGACATCATGGTGTACGACGGCGAAAAGCCGATCATCAGCATGCGCGACTTCGGCATCCAGATCCGCGAAAAGCCGGGCACGCCGTTCCGTCCGGGGCTCGGTGGCGTGCCGGAGTTCCTCGGCCGCCGCAACCACCAGGGCGAACCGGCGTTCATCAACGAACTGCACCTCGCTCATGCCGCGCGCGGAGACCTCGGCGTCGCGATGGGACCGGAGTTCGACATCTACCGGAATCACCGCGCGCCGCACATTCCCAACGGCGACTTCCAGTTCGTCGACCGGATCATGGCACTGGAAGGCGTCCGCGGCCGGCTCATTCCAGGCTCGGCGCTGGAGACCGAGTACGACTCGCCGCCAGAGGCCTGGTACTACAACGACTCCCCGAGCATGCCCAACTGCGTCTACATGGAAACGTCCCTGCAGGCGGCGATTCTGCTCGGCTACTACCTCGGCGCGACCCTGGCTGATCCCGGAACCGAGTACAGCATCCGCAACCTGGACGGCGAAGCGACCGTCGTCAAGGCCCTTGACCTGCGCGGCAAGACCATCCGGCAACGGTCTGTCCTGGTGTCCAGCCAGGCTGCGGCAGGCGTTGTGCTGCAACGCTTCCGCTACGAGCTGTTCTGCGACGGCGAAGTCTTCTACACCGGCGAATCACTGTTCGGCTACTTCACAGCCGCAGCCCTCGCCAACCAGGTCGGCCTTCCCACTCTGGAGCCATTGTTGTCCGGGACAGTCGATGGTCTGTCCATTGTAGAGAGTGGAGGCCAGTACGGCAACGGGTATGTGGTTGGCCGCCGCCGGATCAGCCCGGACGACTGGTACTTCGACTGCCATTTCCACCGTGACCCGGTCATGCCCGGCTCGCTGGGCGTCGAGGCCGTGATCCAGGCCTTGCAGGTGTTCGTGACCGAGACCGGCCTGGCCCGCTCCCCCGTCTTCGTCCCGCCCGAAGGGATCGCCATGTCCTGGAAATACCGCGGCCAGATCCTGCGCACCGACCTAGAGATGACCTTCGACCTGCACGTCAAGGAGATCCACCGGAGCGAGAAGCTCCTGGTGATCGCGGATGCGAACGTCTGGAACGGCCCGCTGCGCATCTACGAGCTGAAGAACGTGGCAGTCGCCGCCCAGGAGGATCGATGACGCTGTTCGCCACCGTCCACACTGACACCGAGGGCATTCGGCATGCCCTGGGGCGACTGGACGTTCCCTGCTATGTCGTCGACACCGGCCACGGGATCGGCGTCACCACTGAGGAACCCGCTTCCGCGATCGCCAGTGTCGGGCCTTTGCCCGCGAACCGGCTGGGCTCAGGCGCGTTCCAGGCCCGGCATGGAATCGTGCACAGCTATCTCGGCGGGGCGATGGCCGCCGGTATCGCGTCCGAGGAGATGGTGATCGCGCTGGCCCGGGCCGGGTTCCTGGGCAGCTTCGGTGCGGCCGGCCTGGTGCCGGAACGAATAGAGCGGGCGTTGCGGAGGTTCGCGGCCGAGATCCCGG
>CBIMJO010000303.1:0-8748 GCA_966244135.1 uncultured Actinocrispum sp.
CAGGGCCATGGCTCGCCGACCGGTGCCGGCGGAGCGTCCAGCCGCCAGGCGCCCGTCCAGTCCAGGGTGAAGTGGTTGCGACGGGCCAGCAGCGGATCCAGCAGCCTGGCGGCCACGAGGTCGATGTCGTTGTCGCGGTAGCCCTCGAGCTCGGCCGGGTCGAGCAGCCGGACGGGGGTCCGCTCGTGCACGGGGAGCTTGCTCGTCCGGTCGCACGACACGCAGCGGACCAGCAGCCACACGTCCAGCAGCTTGCCGTTGGCGTTGACGCGGAACTTGCCCTCGCCGGTGGTGGCCGACTCGGACGGGCAGTCCACGCACCGCATCGACAGCAGCGGCAGCCTGGTGCGGCGGACGACCCAGGGCAGCACGATATGAGGTTGTGAAGACATGGTCTCTCCAGACCTGACACGAGGCCGATTTCGCGCGGCCTCCAACGCTGGTTGCCAGGGCGCACAAGGGCAGCCCGGCGGAGCCGACGAGCGCGTCGGCTATCGGTGAGCGTGAAAGGTGTCAGGTCTAGCGAGCTGGCGTGGTCACGCGGTCCTCTGTCCTCTGTCCTCACGGTGATGGGCCGCAGGCAAGCTACGGGAACACCGAAGGACGGCTCAACCGATTTTCCGGCTCGGTGTCAGCGCGGGTTGAGGACGCAGAAGTCGTTGCCCTCAGGGTCGGCGAGGCACCGCCACGACGCGTCGCCCTGGCCGAGGTCGACGCTGGTGGCGCCGAGGGTCTGCAGCCGGGCCACATCGGCGGCTTGATCGTCACCGGGATACGGCATCAGGTCGAGGTGGACGCGGGTCCACGCAGTCGTTCCGTCGGTGCGAACGAACTCCAGGTACGGGCCGACGTCCTTGGCCGAACGCAGCACCGCGTGGTCATCGGTGACCGAGTGCAGGGTCCAGTCCAGCGCTTCGTCCCAGAAGCGGGCCATGGCCCGTGGATCCGCACAGTCGACCACCACCGCGGCGATCGGCCCGGTGTCCCGGTAGATCTCGCGGGGCAGCAGTACGCGGAACACACTGCCTTCCGGGTCGGCCAACACAACGTGGTCCTGGCCTGCGTCTACCGGAGTCGCCCCAAGATCCTTCAGACGCGCCACCAGCTCCGTGTGATGAGCCACGGAGGTGGTGGCGAGATCGAGGCGCACGCGGTACTTCACCGTTTCGGGGTCCGGAACGGTGACGACGTCGATGCAGACGGCGGTGGGGTCCGGCCAGTCGAAGCCCACGGGTTCGACGTTGGTCACGCCGGGGCCCTCGCTGGACACACCCCAGCCGAGAGCCTCCGCCCAGAACCGGCCGAGGGCGGAGTCATCCCGAGCCTTGAAGTTCACCTGAACGAGTTGCAGCGCCATGCGCCCAACCCTATCTGCCCAGGTGGACGCCGTTATGCACGGCCCTCGGCGATCGGGATCGCCAGCCGCTCGTTCACGGCCTCGACCAGGACCTGGCGGTCGGTGACCACCACCCACGGCCGGCCGCCGCCCGGCCGGATGATCAGCGACGCGGAACACCCGGAACCAGCACCGGGGTGGCCGGCGATGTCCTTGGCCGGCACGAGAACCCACCCGAGGCCCGCCTGGCTGCCGACGCCCTCGGCCTGCGGTGTCAGCGCCTCGCGGGCCAGGGCGTCCGGGAGCAGCGACGCCCAGCCGAGCCCGAACCGCAGCAGATCCACCGCCGTGGTCCACAGTCCGCTGGAAGCGGGTGCCACGGAGACCTGCCCGGGAACGGGCTCGAACATGCCCTCGTCGGTGAGCCGGTGGCCGGTGATCGCCCCGGAGGCAGGCCAGCTTCGCGGGAACGACGAATCGCGCATCCCGAGCGGTTCGAGGACCGTGCGGGTGGCCACTTCCTCGTACGGCGTGCCGGTGACGTCGGCGATCAGCTGTCCGAGCATCGCGAACCCGCCGTACCCGTAGGTGAACGTGCCACGGGACCCGGTGCACGCGGCGACCGGCCCGGTGACGGTGATCAGGTCGGGCACGGTGTCGGCGAACAGCGGTGCTGGACTTTCGACGCCGTCGGTGTGGCACAACAGGTCCCGCACGGTGATGGCGTCGTCGGCCAGGCGGACGGTGCGCAGGTAGGTGCTCGCCGGTGCGTCGAGCCGAACGCGTCCGTCCGCCACCAACTGCAACACGACGACCGCGGTGATCAGCTGGGTGATCGCGAACGCGGGGACCTTGTGGTCCGGTGACAGGACTTCGCCCCGATCGAGGTCGGCCCAGCCGCGCGCGGTCGCCCACATCGAACCGTCCTCGGTGGCACCGGCCACGATCAGACCGGCCAAACCCAGCTCGCCGAACGACTCCTCGGCAACCGCGGCCGCATCCTCAGGCACAGCACCGAAATCACGCCTCGGCGGTGCCGCGATGCGTGGGTCCTTGACCTTTGTTTCCAGTGGATACAACCGCAGGTTGTGCAGCCGGTGCGGGGGTTCGGGCTCGGTCTCCGCCTCGATGCGCAGGTCCCCGGCCCGGGCGCGCAGCCGCGACGGCTCGGCCCGGACCTCAGTGAGGCCTTCGCGTAGTTGCTGGGACACCGCACCGAGCAACCGGAGCAGCGTGTCCGGCGGCACGAGACCCAGGTAGTGCTCGTCGAAGTGTTCCCGCAGTTCCTGCTCGGCCGGTTCGGTCCACTGTGGAGCACCGGATGTGGCGAACCGGGAGAGGATCCAGCGCACCTGCGCCAGAGCGTGGCTTTCATCGGCCTCGATGTGTTCTTTGAGCGCGGTCCAGCTCGGCATCCCGTGTTCGCGGGCGATGGCCAGCTGGGCCTCAGTGAGCGTGGCGAACTCTCCCATGGCGAGGCGGCGTTTGGCCTCGAGCTTCAGGTACCGGAGACTGGGCCGGTTGGGGAGCGCGCGTGGCTGATCGGACAAGGCAGTCCTTCCCTCGATGCCCGTGGGTCCGCGACATCGGGCTGGAAAAGACCTGCCGTCGACGTGTGCAACGAAAACCGGTGAGCTTGCAGCTCTGCCCGCGGACCCAGAGGCGGCCGGGAACCACCGCGCCCGACCGTACCGGAGCATCCCGCCGGCCGCGAACCGATTACTCTGGGCTACCGGTGGTGTCTCGATCGGGGAAGCGTGGGCCTGGGACGCTCGAAGCCGTGTGGGACAGCAACTTCCAGCCGTCGCATTTCTACACGGCGGGCGAGTACGCCGCGCTGGGCGTCGGCGAGCAGCAGTACGAGCTCCAGGAGGGCGCGTTCATGCTGCTGCCCGGGGCGCCGCCGGAGCGGATGAACGCGGTCATGGCGCTGGCGATCCAGCTGCGGGTGCAGGAACCGCAGGCGAGGTTCGTCGCGGGCGCCGAGGTGGATCTGGAGCTGGCGGACGCGTCGGCACCGGGCACGGTCCGCCGCCCGGACCTGATCGCGGTGTCGGCCAAGGCGCCGGAGACCGGTCTGGTCCGGGCGGCCGATGTGCGGCTGGTGATCGAGGTGGTCGCGCCGGGGTCCGCGCGGACGGCGAACGTGGTGAAGCGCCGCGAGTACGCCGACGCCGGGATTCCGCACTACTGGATCCTCGACGTGACCAGTACTCCAGTCTCGCTGCTCGAGTGCGAACTGGACGGGTCGGACTACGTCGACAACGGCCCGGTCTCCGGCCGGTTCACCGCGACCAGCCCGTACTCGCTGACCCTCGACCTCGCGGCGCTGGTGCGCTAGCGGACGGCTTGCGTCAGCCAGGCCGCGGAGTCCCGGACGGCCAGCCGGAACCGGGTGATCCACTCGTTGCGGTCGGTCGGCTGCCAGGTCAGCAGCGCGATCCGGCCGCCGGGGTGCAGTGCGCAGCCGATGTCGAGAACCGTGTCGCTGCCAGTGATCGCGGCAGCTTCCAGCAGCTGGTCGTGGTAGCCGCGGACGCCTTCGTTGAAGCGGTCCGCGCGTTGGGACCAGAAGGCACCCCGAGGGCCGTCCCACCGGGCATGTTCGTCCACATTGGACGGATCGACGGCAGCGCTCACAAGATGACCTTACGCGGTCAGTTTGGGCAGCACCTGCTCGCCGAACAGCCGGATCGCGGCGAGCACGTCGTCCGGCGGCAGCCCGCCGACGTCGATCAGCACGAGGTGCGCGTCCAGGCCGAGCAGGCTCTGCAGGGCGTTGAGCCGGTCGGCGACCTCGTGCGGGTCACCGCAGACGGCCGAGCCGTTCATCAGCCGATCGATGTCTATGGGCTGGCCGTCGCCGCGTAACGGGTCGGCGAATGCCGCGTAGGCCGACAGGTAGGGGCGCCAGCGTTCCCGGGCGTTGTCGGCGGCGACGTACACGTGGCTCGGCAGGGCGACCCGGCCTGGCGCGGACAGGCGCTCGCGGTAGCGGGTGACGACCTCGACGTACACGTCGGGGGAGCGCAGGGTGCTCGGCAGCATCAGCGGCATCCCGAGTTCGGCGGCCAGATCCGACGAGATCGCCGAGCCACTTCCGATCCACACCGGCGGATGCGGGACCTGGATCGGCCGCGGGGTGGTGGTGACGTTCTCCAGCGGGGTGCGGAACCAGCCGTGCCAGGTCACGTTCGTCTCGGTGAGCAGCTGCAGCAGCAGCCGCAGGTACTCGTCGAACCGTGGCCGCAGGTCGTCGTGCTGGATTCCGAAGGCCTCGTCGGTCGCGGCGGAGACACCGCGGGCGACGACGAGTTCCGCACGGCCGTCGCTGATGACGTCGAGGGTGGCGAGCTCTTCGGCGACCCGCACCGGATCGCGGTGCGGCAGCAGGGTGACGCCGGTGGACAGGCGCAGGGTGCTGGTCCGCGCGGCGATCGTGGCGAGCAGCAGCTCGGGCGCGGAGACGATGTAGCGGGTGAAGTGGTGCTCGCCGATGGCGACCCCGGTGAAGCCGGCCTGCTCGGCGACCACGGCCTGAGTGCACATCGCGTGCAGGCGGTCACGCTGGGACACGGTGCGCCCGGTGCGCGGGTCGGGCAGGTGATCACCGAGGATTAGCAGGTAGACGTCGGGCTGCACGCCCGCAGATGGTACGCGTGGGCGGGCCCGGAAGCCCGCCCACGCCAACCGGTTACAGCGTGCCGCACTGGCCGGAGCGCGGCCCTTGCACGGTGTTGGCCAGCCCGTTGTTCGCGGGTGGCGGGTTGTTGCCGGAGCAGCTCACCGGGCCGGTGACGCTGGTCGAGCCGACCACCGGCGCCACACTGTCCACAAGGGACACTGGGCCGTTGATGGCCGCCGCGCCGATGCTGACCTCACCGGTCGCCCGGTTGATCGACACCGGGCCGGTGACCTGCGTGCCGATCAGGGCGACGGCACCCGCCTGGTAGGCGTTGACCGGGCCGTTGATCGTGCCGCCGAAGGCGTACAGCGAACCGCCCGCGTTGATCTGGACCGGCCCGTTCTGGGTCGCGTCCTGCAGGCAGACCACGCCGGTGACGGTCAGCGGGCCGTCGTGCTTGCCGGTGATCGTCTGCGTGCACGCCGGGGTCGGCTTGGCCAGGAACTCGACCTCCGCGACGGAGGCCTGCCCCTCGAACTCCAGCCGGTACTGGGTGTAGCGGCTGGGCTTGGCGACCTGGAACGCCTTGGTCTGCTGGCGCCACGCGAAGGTCTGGCCCTTGCGTTCGTCCACCACGGCCCAGTTCTTGCCGTCGAACGACCCCTTGAGCACCCAGTTCGCCGGGTCCTTGCCGGTGGTCTTGCCCGACGTCACCGTGTAGTACGTGACGACGTCGTGCGGACGGGCCGCGGTGTAGGCGACGGTGTCCAGCGTGGCCTCGGTCTGCGAGCTGTTGTCGAACACCTCAGCCGGGCCGCTGTTGGTGCCGTTGCCGGACACGTCGCGCAGCGGCTGCGGCACGGCGTTGCCCTTGGTCAGCGACGGGAACACCGCGTCAGCGCCGGTGCCCCAGTTCGACGGCTTCGGGCCCATGTCGAAGTCCAGGGTGCCGCCGGCCGCCAGCAGGTCGTGTGACAGGAAGGTCTTGTCGTAGGCCTTGCCGTTGACCTTGAGGCTTTGCACGTAGACGTTCTGGGCGTTGTTCTTCGGCGCGTTGATGACGAGCTTCCTGCCGTTCTCCAGGTTGATCGTGGCCTTGGTGAACAGCGGCGAGCCGATCGCGTAGTTCGCGCTGCCCATCTGCACGGGGTAGAAGCCCAGCGCGCTGAAGATGTACCACGCGGACATCTCGCCGTTGTCCTCGTCACCGGCGTAGCCCTGGCCGATCTCGCTGCCCAGGTAGAGCCTCGAGAGGATCTCGCGGACCTTGGCCTGGGTCTTGGACGGCTGACCGGTGAAGTCGTACATGTACGGGATGTGGTGCGAGGGCTGGTTGCTGTGCCCGTACTGGCCCATCCGCACGTCCCGGGCCTCGATCATCTCGTGGATGATGCCGCCGTACGAGCCGGGGAACCGCGCGGTCTCCTGGGTGGCGAAGAACTGGTCCAGCTTCTGCGCCAGCTTGTCCCGCCCGCCGTACAGGTTGGCCAGGCCCTGGCCGTCCTGCGGCACGGTGAACGCCATGTTCCAGCCGTCGGTCTCGGTGTAGTCGTAGCCCCACACGCGCGGGTCGTACTGGTCCTTGGTCCAGCGCCACGAGCCGTCGTCGTTGCGGCCCTGGAAGAACCCGACCGACTTGTCGAACATGTTCACGTAGTTCTGCGCCCGGTTGCGGAAGTACTCGGCGTTCTCCTTGTACTCCTGCTTGCGCGGGTCGTTCGGCGCGGCCTTGTCGTACAGCGCCTGGGCCAGCTGGGAGATGCCGAAGTCGTTGACATAGCCCTCCATCGCCCACGACATGCCCTCACCGACCGAGGCGGGCGTGTAGCCGAGGAAGATCGACTTGTCGATGCCCTTGCGGCCGACGCTGGAGTTGGTGACGTTCGGCGGGGTGACGGTGGCGTTGCGGATCGCCGCGTCGTAGGCGGCCACGGCGTCGAAGTTGCTGATTCCCTTGACATAGGCGTCCGCGAACGCGACGTCCGAACTGGTGCCGGTCATCAGGTTGGCGTAGCCGGGGGAGGACCAGCGGGCGATCCAGCCGCCGTCCTTGTACTGCTGGACGAACCCGTCCACCATCTCGCCCGCCTTGCTCGGCGTCAGCAACGCGTAGGCCGGCCAGGTGGTGCGGTAGGTGTCCCAGAACCCGTTGTTGACGTAGACCTTGCCGTCGACGATCTTGGCGCCGGTCTGGGTCGGGGTGTTCGAGCCCGCGTTCGGCGACCACGCACTGGCGTACTGGTACTTCGGCGTCTGCGTGGTGCCGGTGTTCTCGAACCCGGAGTTCGGGTACAGGAACAGCCGGTACAGGTTGGAGTACAGCGTGGTGCGCTGGTCGTCGGAGGCGCCCTCGACCTCGATCACCTTGAGCTGGTCGTCCCACGCCCGCTGCGCGCGGTCGCGGACCGTCTCCAGGGTGTCGCTCGCGGAGACCTCCATCTCCAGGTTCCTGCGTGCCTGCTCGACGCTGATCAGCGAGGTGGCGATCTTCATCGTGACCTGGCGGACGTCACCGAACTTGAAGTAGCCGGTGACGTTCGAGCCGCCGCCACCGGGGAGCTTGCCGCTCGCGGTGACCGGCTGGTCGAACGTGGCGTAGACGAACAAACGCCCAGCACCCGCGGACAGTCCACTTCGGACATCCGAGTAGCCGGTGATCGTCTTTCCGGCCGCGTCGAGGGTGAGTCCGCCGTTGTTGTTCACGTTGTCGAAGATCAGGTTGGCCTGGCCGGGGAAGCCGAACCGGAACACCGCCGCGTGGTCGGTCGGCGAGATCTCGGTCTTCACCCCGTTCTCGAACTGGACGCTGTAGTAGTGCGCCTTGGCGACCTCGTTGTCGTGCTTGAACGGCAGCGCCCGCCCGCCGCGGTCGGCGTTCGGCACGCCGTCGGCGGTGGAGGGCATGACCTGGAAGGTCTGCCGGTCACCCATCCAGGGGCTGGGTTCGTGGCTGGCCGTGAACGCCTGCAGCGTCGGCAGGTTGTCGGCGTTGTTGACCTTGCTGTAGTGGTACAGCCAGTCGGTGGAGTCCGCGTTGGTCATCGGGGTCCAGAAGTTGAACCCATGCGGGACCGCGGTCGCCGGGTAGTTGTTGCCGCGGGAGAAGCTGCTCGTGGCGTTGGTGCCGCGCGTGGTCAGCACGTAGTCCGACAGGTGGCTGCGCGCCGGGGCCTGCGGGGTGCCGACGATGCGGATGTCGTCCACCCAGCCCTTGAACCCGGTGGGGCCGTTGGGGTTGTCGTAGGCCAGCAGGATCCGGTCGATCGTCTTGCCCGCGGCCACCGCGCCGATCGAGGAGGCGATGTTGTTCCACTGGTTGGTGTACAACGCCTTCGAGGTGCCCTGGCCCTGCGGGGTGAGCGGGAAACCGCGCTGGTCCAAGGCCTTGAGGTCACTGAGGTACGTGCCGTCGGTGAACGCCAGGTCGACCGAGGCGTACGTGCCCGGATAGTTCAGATCGTCCAGCAGGAACTCGGGGAAGATCTTGTAGGACAGCTGCGTGGTGGGGGTGACGACAACGTTGACGTCGAACACCTTGTTGTACGAGTACGCGCGGCCCTGCGCCAGGTGCGTGCCGACGTACCGGAACGCCTTGAGGCCGGTGAAGCCGACCTTGGTCTTGCTGGTGTAGGCGCTCGTCGGGCCGTTGCCCACCTGTGTGGTCATGTTCGGTGCGATCGCGATGCGCGCCTCGGCCTGCGGGGTGGTCTCGGAGAACTGCACCTCGGCCAGCTGCACGATCGGGTCGCCGTTGTTGCGGGTGAAGTCCAGGCGGTAGTACAGGTAG
>CBIMJO010000304.1:0-8719 GCA_966244135.1 uncultured Actinocrispum sp.
GTCCAGGAAGTGGCACCGCGAGTGTTCGACGAGACGCTCGCGCATCCGTATGTCGGCAGCTGGGCCGGCTACGCGATGCGGCTTCTGACCGGCAAGACGGACGGCGTATGTCCACTGTGGATGCACTACGGCCACGTGCACGCGATCGCCGCCTCGGCGGCGATCCGCGCCCGGCTGCCGTTCGAGACGCGGATCCCGATGTGGAACGGTTCGGCCGTCCTACCCGGTCTCGGCGTCGCCCTGCTGAACACACAGGAGCCCTTCACCGTCGCCGACGTTCATAGTGACGGCACCACGGTCCGGATCGGCGGCCAGGTCACCATCCCGGTCGATCCACCGGAGAACGGCCCCGGCTGGTGGGGACTGCGTACGATCACCGCCAACTCCGGCGGCGACCCGCTTGTCGTCCGGATCGAAGATCTTGATCCCTACCGGGAGCTCTACGGACCGGAAGAGCCCAACCGGCTCGAACAGTCCGAGGTGGACGCCTGGCGCGAACTGCTGGGTGAAGCGTGGCGTCTGATCACCAACCTGTTGCCCGATCACGCCGACGCGATCTCCGCGGGCCTGGATTCCCTGGTGCCCCGTGCCGTGATCCCGTTCGGCAACTTCAGCGCCTCGACCGCTGAGGCATTCGGCAGCGCAACCATCGCCCGGCCTGCCGACGCCGCGACCTTGGCCGCGACGCTGGTCCACGAGTTCCACCACATCCGCTTGGACGCACTCCTGCACCTGGTCAAGCTGCACGAGGACGACGCCCGCGAACGCTTCTACACCCCGTGGCGGGACGATCCCCGTCCGATCGGTGGTGTGTTCCAGGGCGTCTACGCGTTCTTCGGGGTCACCGCGTTCTGGCGGGCCCTCTTTCACGCAGGCGGCGGGGATGGGCACCGCGCGGCCTTCGAGTTCGCCTACTGGCGGCACGGTACGTGGCAGACCTTGCAGTCCCTGCGGGACGATCCTGGTCTGACCGACCACGGCCGCCGGTTCATGGACCATATCGCCGGCCAGCTCGAACCCTGGCTCGGCGAACCCGTGCCGGACGAGGTAGCCGCACTGGTGGCCGCGGTCGACGCAGACAGTTACGCGGGTTGGCGGATCCGCTATGTACCCGCGCCTGCGGACGTGGCCGCCGAACTCACCGAGCTTTGGCTGAGCGGCATCCCCGGCACGGTCGATCTCGGCGAGAACCCGCCGCCACTGTCCACACCGGACGGACAGTGGAAGCCCACCCGTACCCAGCTGGTCCGGCTCAGCTTCACCGTTGCCGGATCGCCACCAGCCATCCCGAGCGCGACCGAGGCCGACCTCGCCTACGCGTCAGGTAAGTCCCGGGAGGCCGCCGACGGGTACATGGCCGAAGTGGCGAAGGACCCGGACCAGGTCACCGCCTGGGTCGGCCTCGGGCTCGCTCTCCAGGCAGAGGGCACGAACCTGGCCGCGGCGAGAATCCTCCTCGGCCGTCCTGAGGTTGTGCGGGCCGTGCACCGTGAGATCCGCAGCCGCACGGGCGCCGCACCAGCACCCGACGAGCTGGCCGAGTGGATCTGCCGACGAGCCGGCTGACGGCTCACCCTGGTAGCGGATCAATGTCACAGTCGGCCCGCCTGCGGTTCTTCGCGGCCACCACAGCCGGATGGGACGCGCCCAGCACCCGCTGAAAACGTGCGACCGTCGCCTGGAACAGGCCTTCCGCCTGCGCGGCATCGGCCACAATCCGTTGGTCGAGCGCCAGGTTCAGCCCTGCGGCCAGCGTGGTGGGATGGTCCGGGCCGAGCACCCGCGCCGAACGGCTCAGCGCTTCGTCGCCGAGCCGGGTGGCTGCCTGCCTGTCACCGAGAACGGAGAGGTTGCTGGCCAGTTCGATCATGCAGATGACCGTGTACGGATGGTCGGCGCCGAGCGTGGCCTGGAACTGCGTCAACGACTCCTCCGTGAACCGTTTGGCCGATCTGGCATCGCCGCGCACTCGCAGCACCACGGCCAGGTCGATCGCAGCAGTCAGCGTGTGCGGATGACGCTCGCCCAACTTGTTGCGGTATCGCTCGAAGGTCTGTTCGCTCAACGCCTGGGCCTCGCCCAGCCGGTCGGCGTGCCGCAGGTCGATGGAATGGGCGATGGCACAGGCCATCGACTCTGGATGGTCGTCGCCGTACCGCTGCCGGGACAGCCGCAACGTCACCGCCGACAGGTCGAGCGCTTCCCGGTGCGCCCCGTCCTTGCGCCGGGCCACTGCCAGGTATCCGTTGCGGCGCAACGTATCCGCTTTGTCCGCGCCGAGAATGGCCCGGACCCGCCGGGCAACCTCCTCGTGCTCGCGCCGTGCTTGCGAATAGTGGCCGAGCAGCTGGCGATCCAGGATCAGACCGGTCAACGTGTTCAACGTGCGCATGTTGTCGTAGCCAAGAATTCCGCGCCGCCGTTGGTAGGTGCGTTCGTCCAGGCTCAGCGCGGTCTTGTAGTCGCCGCACAGCCGCAAGGTCACGGCAAGGTCATGCGCAGTCTGCAGGGTGATCGGATCGCCCTCGCCATACAAGCGCATCGCCTTCCGATAGCTTCGTTCATTGAGCTCGCGTGCCTGGTAGAACTCACCACGGGCCTTGACGTCCACGCCCACCCGGAGTTCGGCCATGATCGTTTCCTCGGAGTCCTCCCCGGACACCTGGCGGCGTAGTGCGAGCGTGCGTTTGTTGATCTCCGCGGCCTCCGGGTAGCGGCCGAGCGCCCACAGGCACATGCCGAGAAGACTGGCCGCCTGCAACGACTGCTGGTCCGCCTCGCCGAGCGACTGCGACCATTCGTCCACCGCGTGCTGCAACCAGACCGCGGCCTCCAAGTGATCGCCCCAGAAGTAGAGGAATCGGCCTAGGTTGATGACCAGCTGACGGACCCACGGATCGTCGCAGTAGATCAGCTCCGACTCGTAAGCGTGCGGCAACACCTCTTGGTAGCGGTGCCACTGCTTGGACGAGGCGGGATCCTTGGGGTCGGCATTGGCCAGCAGCACGTGCGCGATGTGCCGGGTGTCGGTCCGCTCCTCCGCGGTCATCCGGTTGCGCAACACCATCTGTACCAGCCGATGCAGCTGCAATGTGTTGCTGCGATGGTCGATCTTCGCCAGGCCGTAATGGTTGATGTCCCGGATCGCACGGCTGAGCAGCGGCGGATCGCCCAGTGCCGCGTCCAGCTCCGGTGAGATGGACACCCCGCGCACACCGGTGAACAGGTTGCGGGACACCGGCTCCGGGGCGAAGAACGCACACACCTCCATGAGCTGGTGTGCAGCAGGATTCCGCTCACGCAGCGACTCGAACGACACGCTCCACACCGCGGCCACCGAGAGCTCATCCGCCGGCGCACCCAGGACCAAGTCGTCCGCCGGACGGGCCAATCCGGCGATCTCGGCCCGCTTCTCATCGAACAACCGGAGATACTCCTCGACCGGCATGCCGGTGAGCGCGCGCCACGCGGATGCCTGCTCCACGGCCAACGGCAGGTACCCCAGCCGCTCGGCTAGCCGGTCCGCATCGGCGTCCTCGATCTCGGGGTTGCGGAGACGCAACAGCGCGAGGGTCTCCGCACGGCTGAAGACCGGGACTTCGATGGGAAGGGCGCTGGTGGCCCAGTCGGGGTTGCGGGACGTGATCAGGATGTCTCCCGGACCGCCACCCGGAAAGTACGGGCGCACCTCGTCCGGGAACCCAGCCGAGTCGAACACCAGCAGCCAGCGGCCCGCCGAGCCGGCGCGTAATACTTCCAGGACAGCTGGTACAGCTGTATGCGCCTCCTGACCGCCGCGCAGTCCCAGATACTGGGCCAGTTCGGTCAGCCCGCCCCGGACCTGCGCGGGCTGGGCCGCCTGGACCCACCAGAAGATCTCGTAGTCGTTGAGCGTGCGGTAGATGTACTCCACCGCTATCTGGGTCTTGCCGATGCCGCCCATTCCGTGTAGCACCACGGGGAGCGTCCCGTCGGCCCGCAGCCGGTCGCTGAGCAAGGCGAGCAGTTCGTCCCGGCCGGTGAAATTCGGGTTGCGCGGCGGAATGCTGCCCCAGACCGGCGGCATGCCCTCCGGCCGGTCTGCCTCACGTTCTGGCCGAGTCCGTTTCCTGGGCTGTGGCAACGGTGTCGGCGACATGCGATCGGCCCGGGAGGTGTACGGGCCGCTCAACGCACGCATGACCGTGCGGTCCAGTTCGATCTCGTCGGGCGACTCCGGGATCGGTGTGGTGTCCGGCGCCACCAACGCGTCGCGCAGAGTGCAGAGGACGCCGAACCGGTCACCGAAGCGCTCGGCTGCGACCCGGATGGCTCGTGCGGTGTCCGACCGGCGAGCCCCGGTCAGCAGCAGTTCCCGTGCCTCGCCAGGGAAGTCGAACGAGGCTTCGGCCCAGTCGGCCGCATCGGGGCGCAGCAGGCCGCTGTTGAACACCTCGGCCAAGTGTTCGGGCCCGCTTTCCGGCGCCAGCTTCGCCTGCAAGAGTCGGGCGACCTGGACGGTCGCCGGCACGGCCGCGAGCAGCGTGGCGAGCCGGAGTGCCGGCGGCGCAGCCACGCTCCGGAAATGGCTGACCTGGTCCACGATCGACAACAACTCACCAGGCGGGGCGTGATCGTTCACGAACGGCGACACCGGGCTGCTGTCGGTCAGCAGGACCTGCGCGTCGACCGGTTCCACGTAGGCGCCAGTCACCAGCCGAGCCCACCAGTCAAGGGAATCCGCCGCCAGTTCGATGACCGGCGTGGGCACGGTGAATCCGTGCCGGCTCGGCTCCACATCGAAGTCGAGCCAGGCGTCCATCGGGGTGGCGCGCAGCCGATGGTTGGGCGCCAGTTCGGTGCATCCGCTGAGCCGGACCCGGTGCACCGCCAGACCGCTGCGCCGCCACATTCGTTCGGGCAGCAGGTTCACCACACAGACCGGCATCACCCGGCCCCACTCGGCGAGCATCGGACCGACCAGGTCTTGCCGCCAGCACTCGTGCACCCCATCGGTCAGTATCAGCAGCACGCGGCGGCCGGTCGGGTCCAGCAGTTCGCTGGCGGTCCGGCTGGGCGTGTCCAAAGTGCTGCCGCGCAACACCAACGGGTCCTCGCGGGTGTCCAGCAACCGCACCTGCATCGTGCGGAATGCGCCCAGGCGCTCGAGCAAAGTGACGAACCCATTCACCCGTGAGCGCCACAGTGCCATCGACGGGCTGCTGTCGACGACCACGGTGAGATCGAGCCATCGTTGCGTGTCCGGCTTGGTGATTGGCCACCACACACCGTCGAACACCGCGCGTTCACTGGTGGCGTCGACATCCAGGATGACGGCGTCCTCGCGGGCGGACCGCATGGTTCGCTTCAACGGCCGCAGGGCGCGGGTGATCTTCGTCGCGTCGGGCAGGGGCCGGCGCCGGGGCGTGCTGCGCTCGTGCGCGCCGACCAAGAGGTGGACATGGCGTGCTTCGCCGTCCTCGGTGGACTGGCCCTCGGCGATGTCGCCGGAGCCGGGTGGCACGAGTTCGGCATCGTCCGAACTGGGTAGAGGTTCGCCCAGGTCCGGCTCCGGTTCGTCCGCGTCGGGGCTGTGCGCACGGCGACTGTCGCCGATGACGGACGCCAGGTACACGCTGTCGGCGAGCTCCCACCACGTCATGTGCGGGCGCTGGCCGGGGCCATCCGTCGCGCTCACAAGACCAACCGCCGTGAAACCCGGCCCGCAACCGGCACACCAGAACCGAACGCCCGGCGCTCCGGATTTCGGGTCATCGAACATTGCGCGGGATCGCCGTTTCCAGCCGGTTGAATATCATTGATTCTCATTCGCCGGCTCCCCTCGCAGTCGCGGTGGCCGGACCGGTTGATCGAAATCGACTAGGCGTCTCGGGTCGTCGCATAATACCACCAGACCACGCAAAAGGTTGATGTTGATCTGCCCGCCTTCGGGAAGGAACACTGCCCGTCGGGCGTTCTGCGTTCGCATCACAAGATCGGCCAGTGTGGAACCGTCGAGAAGCCAGTTGACAATTTCCCGCAATGCGTCCGGGGTCGCATCCGGGTGCCAGATCAGTGTGGGCAGCCCGGATCGCAACGCGGCGGTGAACTCGTCCGCGCCCGGCCCTGGTCTTGGCTCGGCGCCTGGCGCCTCGGTGAGGACCATAGACACCCAACGCGGATCGCTGAGCAGTGCTTCGACGCGATAGGGCGCCGCCGCGTCGGCCGACGCACCGAAAAGGATCCGAGTGGTCGATGGGTCTTCCAGCAACGACCGCCATCGGTCCTGCCAGACCCGGTGCCAATGCCGCGCCCGCATCCGTTCCAGGCTGCGCAGGACGATCGGATAGTCCAGGCACAGCGGCCGCGGGTTCCCCGAACCGTATTCCTTGCACCAGTTGTGCACTGGCAGTGACATCAATTCCCGCGGTAACAGGAACTCAAGCACGACGGTCGCCTGCTGCTCGCTCCAGGCACGCTCCGCGTCCAACACGACGTCGTCGACACTACTCTCGAATTCCTCGATGGTGATGTCCCGGATATCGCCGCGCGTCGGCGGCCACACGTCCGGGTCATCCTGACGCCAGTAGGAGAATTGATACCGGGTCCGGCCTATACCATGTGGCTCCATCACGATCAGCAGATGCAAGCGGGGACTGGCCGGTACCGGCGTGATGGCCAACAGCCGTTCGGACAGTGCTCCCTCCAGTTGCATCGCCCCAGCCTGCGCGGCCACCCAGGCGACCAGCTTGGTCTTCAGTTCACCGCCGACCTGGTCAGCCAGCAGGCGGAGAAACAACAACGCGGGTGGAATGCCGTCGGGCCCCGCGTTGAAATCTGTCAGCTCACGGAAGATCACCCAGGCGTTGTTGGTCGCTGGGATCGGCACCGATGGCCCAGCCGCGCGCCGGACAATGGCCGCGAGGTGTGTCACCGAAATGCCGGACAGCCATTCCGCCAATGGGGCCAACTGGTCGTCCGGGTGGGTGACAAGAAGCTCGGTGCCGGGCTCGGTCGCGACCGGGGCGCCGGTGAGCCGAAGCCATGCTTCGGTGGACAGATTCTTGACGACCACGGAGATCTGCCGGTAGGCGCCGGGGTCCGCCGCCGGGTCCTGCCGGATCACGTCCTGGTAGAAGGTGTCGGACGCGATGACGGCGACCACGGCGGTGGACTGGCGCAACGCGAGTTTCGCGGCGGGAGCGTCCAGGATCCGGAACGCGAAGTTCACGGCCTGGCTGACCACGCCGTTCGCGTTCTGGTGCACCTCGCCGGAATGCAGGCCGATCCGCAGTTGCACGCTCGCCTCCGCGGAATGCACGGCGTTGTACCTGCGCAACGCCGCCACCACGCGGCTGGGAAACCGGTCGGCGACCCAGATCTTCGGCACTTCCGGCGGAATGAGGATCATGGCGCCGTCACCGCGATCCTCGACGGTGCAGGAGTCCCACGGGATGCCGGACTCGGTGAATGCGTCATGCAGAACCCGGTAAAGCCCTTCCTGAACGGCGAGCTGATCGGCCAGTGTTCTGGTGGGGTTGGTGAAACCGGCGACGTCGACCACCATGATCGTCCGATGCAGTGCCAGCAACTCCAGCGACAACGCATCCCTCCTCAGCAGCCAGCGGCAGCCGCGGCAGCCGGTCATAGCTGATACAGAAGATTATGTGCTGTCATCCGGCAGATAGCCCAGCCTCAGCAAGGGGACAGATCGTCGACACGGCACCGGACAGAGATCAAGAATTGTCCAGTTTGTGTCCACATTGCTCGGCGCGCCACGGAACGGGAACCTCGTTACCTCGCTTTGTGGAAGCGGGCGGCGAGGACGAGGGCGGCGGCGATGAAGACGACGTTCTTGACGACGAACTCGCCCTCGGTGGTCAGCAGGAAGATGTTGCCGTGCTGGAAGGTGGTGGTGGGCTGGGTTATCAGGGCGAGGAACGTGCCGGTGAGGTGGGCGATGAGGGCGGCGCAGACGATTGTGGTGAAGCGGCCGATCATGATGGCGACGCCGAGGGCCATTTCGAAGATGCCTAAAGCGGGAACGAGCCAGGCCCGGTCGAGCCAGGGCAGGGTGTTGGCGACGAAATCGGCGACTGGGGAGTTGTTGGCGATTTTGAGGGCGCCGAACCAGACGAACACAATGCCGATGGCACCGCGCAGCAGGGGGAGACTGATTCGGCGCAGATGGGCAACGAGGCGCGATTCAAGATCGGGCAGGATGTCGGTGAGGGATTTGTGGGCGGTGGCTTTGTCCATGGCGTGGTCCTTCTTTTCCGCTGCTTTTCACACTCCGCCCAGTGCGAACTTGTTCTGCAGGGTGAACCGGTGAACCACGCCGGTCAAGACACCTGAGTACTTCCACCCCCGGACAAAGTAGTGAGTGGCCGCACCGGTCAGGAACCGGCACGACCACTCATGTGTGAATTGTCGATCAGGGCCGCGGTATGGCGATCACGTTGTACGGCGTGTCCGGGGTCGGCGGTGTGCTGAACCGCGCATTCGGCAGGTACAGGCGATGGCCGGAGGACGCGACGGTGGTCGGCACGTCGAACCGCGGATCGGTGGCCTTGGCGACCAGGGTCCCGGTGGCACCCGCGCGGTCGAGCCGGAACTTCGCGACCGTGTTCAACCGGTTCTGCACGACGAACAGCGAATTCCCCTCACGCAGCAGGCCGTCGCGGCAATGCAGTCGCTCGCGCGGTCCATTCGCGGTTCGACGGGAGGAACGTCTGTCACA
>CBIMJO010000305.1:0-8706 GCA_966244135.1 uncultured Actinocrispum sp.
CGGGAGGGATCCCCTGTGTCGACTAAGTCCCTGACCAAACTGCCCGGCTGGTTCGCCGTGGTGCTGACCCTCGCCCTCGCGGTCGGCGGCTTCCTGTTGGGCGGCCTCTACTTCCCGATATCCGTGGTCGTCGGCGGCGTCATCACGGCCCTGTTCGCCGAACGCTCGGCCTTCTTCACCGTCGCCGTCCAGCCACCCGTCATCACCGCCGTCGTCGTCGCGGGCGCCGTCCTCCTCGGCCGCCCCCTCCTCGAAGCCGCCGCCCAACTGGCGTCAACGTTCCCCTACCTCGCGGGCACGATGGTCGCCGTCATCCTGATCCTCGTCATCCGCGCCCGCACGACCCCCACCCGCTCGGCCTGATCGGGCGGGGCTCCTGCCCTTCACTCGTAGCCGAGTTCGGCCAGGATCTTCGCGGTGTGCTCGCCGGGTGCGGGGACGGGGTCCATTCGTGGTGGCACACCGTCGAGTCCGGCGGGTGGGACCAGTGCTTGCATTGTGGCGGTGGGGAGTTGGACGTCTTGCCAGCGGCCGCGTTCCGTCAGCACGGGGTGGTCGAGGAACTCGCGGACTTCGTTCACGCCGGTGTTCGCGATGTTCGCCGCGTCCAGGACGGTCATGATCTCGTCGCTGGTGTTGCGGGCGAACCTTTTCAGGATGATCGTGTCGAGGTCCTTGCGGTGCCGCACTCTTGCGTCGCCCGTGGCGAACCTGGGGTCGTCGGCGAGTTCGGGGTGTTCCAGGACTTGGGTACAGAGGGCGCGCCATTCGGGTTCATTCTGGATGGAGAACAGGACTTCTTTGCCGTCGCGTGCGGGATAGGCGCCGTAGGGCGCGATCGTGGCGTGCTGCGTGCCGATCCGCGGCGGTTGCGTTCCGCCGTAACGGGTGTAGTACGCGGGCTGGCTCATCCACTCGGCCAGCGCGTCGAACAACGAGACCTCGACGTTGTGCGCGACGCCGGTCGTGGCGCGGGTGTAGAGCGCGGTGAGGATGCCTGAGTACGCGTACATCCCGCCCGCGATGTCCGCTATGGAGATCCCGGGTCGCGCGGTCTCTTCGGGTGTTCCGGTCAGTGACACCAAGCCGGTCTGGCATTGGACCAAGAGGTCGTACGCCTTTCGGTCGGCCCAGGGGCCGTCGGTGCCGTAGCCGGTGATCGAACACGTGATCAGGCCGGGGTGTGTCTCGAGGCCCAGCCGTTTCGCCGCGCCGGGTGCGAGGTTCTGCACGAACACGTCCGCTCGGGCGAGGAGCTTGTTCATGACATCGAGGCCGTGCGCGGTCTTCAGGTCGAGGGTGATCGACTCCTTGGACCGGTTGAGCCAGACGAAATAGCTCGACTCGCCGTGCACGGTGGTGTCGTAGCGGCGGGCGAAGTCGCCGCCGGGGCGTTCGACCTTGATCACCCGGGCGCCGAGGTCGGCGAGCTGGCGGGTGGCGAACGGCGCCGCCACCGCCTGTTCGAGGCTGACGACAGTGACGCCGGACAGCGGAAACGTGGTCACGGAGATCAACGTAACCCGGGACCGGGCCGATGTCTGTCCGAACTTTGGTCTAGACCTTGTCACCCCGGTGTGCGCCAGGATGTCCCGCGCGGGATCACCGGACATGGGAACGAGGTCACTTTCGTAGGCGCGCAGCCCCCCGCCCGGACGAACGTGAGACACGGCGCGGTGCTCACCCCGGATGGCGCTCAACCCCAACGAGAAACGAGATGGGTGTTGATCGCAGTTCGGGGGTCACCTGTCTACAGCACGTCCTCCAAGCGGATCGGGAGGGTGCGGGCGCGGTAGCCGGTGGCGTGGAACACGGCGTTGGCGATGGCGCCGCTGACGCCGCACATGGACACCTCGCCGACGCCCTTGGCGCCGGACTCGGTGAGCACGTAGTCCGGTTCGTTCACGAAGTGAACGTCGAGGTCGCGGACGTCGAGGTTCACCGCGATGGCGTACTCGGCCATGTCGGAGTTGAGCCAGCCGCCGTAGCGGGGGTCGACCTCGGCGGCTTCCCGGAGGGTGCCGCTCAGGCCCCAGATGACGCCGCCGCGGACCTGGCTCGCCGCGGTGACGGGGCTGACCACGCGGCCGCAGTCGATCACGCTGACCACGCGGTGGACCCGGATTCGCCGAATGCCCGGTTCGATGCGCACCTCGACGAAGTGCGCCGCGTGGCTGAACGACACGAAGTCCCCGAAGTCCGGGCCGGTGGCCGAGACCAGCGATGTGCGCAGGCGGTCGTAGATCGCGTCCGGCTGCCCGTGTCCATGCGCGGCGCCTTCGGCCATCACGGTCGCGCCGCCCGCAGCGGTCACAGCGTCGGCGAGGTCGACCGGCCCGGTCTCCGGCAGGCCGAGCTTGCTCCGCAGTTCCCGCAGGGCTCGCTGGATCGCCGGGACGGCCGAGGCGGTGCCCCACGACCCGGCGGTGAGGTGCTGCGGGACCGTGCGGGAGTCACCCAGCACGATGCTGACGTCGCCGCGCGGGATTCCCAGGTCCCGCACGACCGTCTCCAGCACGGCCGACCGCAGGCCCTGGCCCATCTCGTGGCCACCCGCCTCGACCCGCAGGCCGCCCTGCGCGTCGGCGTACACGCGGGCGATCACCGGGATGATCTGGGACGGGTAGATCCCGGTCGCCACGCCCATCCCGATCAGGTGGCCGTCGCTCGACACCATCCGGCCGGGCTCCGGGATCCTGGTGTCCCAGTTGAACTTCTCCGCGCCGATCCGCAGGCAGTCCACGATCCGGCGGGACGAGTACGGCTTGCCGTGGATCGGGTCCACCGACGGCTCGTTGCGGATCCGCAGCTCGACCGGGTCGATCCCGGCCTGGTAGGCCAGCTCGTCGATCGAGGTCTCCAGCGCGAACTCGGAGGTGTGCTCATAGGGCGAGCGCATGAATCCGGGCGACTGTACGTCGGTCTGGATCAACCGGGTGCGGCTGCGGAAGGTCTTGTAGCCATACGCCCGGGCGATGTTCTCAGCGAACAGGCCGGGGAACAGGTCGTGCCGCGAGGTCTGCTGGTCGACCTCGTAGATGCCGGCCTGCAGGATGCCGTCCTTGTCCAGGCCCAGCGCGACGCGGTGGTGGGTGGCCGGCCGGAAGCTCGTGTTGTGGAAGCCCTGCGGCCGGGTCAGCAGCGCCTTGACCGGGCGTCCGCCCAGCCGCTGCGAGGCCAGCGCGACCAGCGGGGTGTGCGACTGCAGCGAGTTGCGGTTGCCGAAGCCGCCGCCGGTGTACGGCGAGATGACCTCGACCTTCTCCGGCGCGATGCCGAGCATCCGGGCCAGGCCGAACTGCACCGAACCGGCGTTCTGCGTGCTCTCGTGCACCACCAGGGTGTCGTCGCGCCACTCGCACACGGTGTTGTGCATCTCCAGCGGGACCGCGTGCTGCGCCGGGGCGTCGAACGTGTTGTCCACCCGGTACTCGCAGCCCTCGAGAGTGGCGTCCGCGTCCCCGGCCACCATCTCCGGGATCGGGATGATGTCGTTCTGCACCACCACGTTCACGCCCTCGGCGCCGAGCTCGACGCTGAACGGCTCCTCTTCGTACGTGACGTGGACCAGCGACGCGGCATAGGTCGCCGCGTGCGGGGTGTCCGCGACCGCCATCGCGATGATCTGGCCGCGGTAGGCGATGTGGTCGCCGGTCAGCGGCTGCAGGCTCTGGAAGGCGTAGCCCGCGCCGGTCATGATGAACCCGGCGTCCTTGAACCCGAGGTCCGACAGGTGGGTCAGCACCAGCTGCACACCCTCGACCGCCTCGGCCTGGGCGGTGTCGATGGCCGTGATGCGGCCCTTGGCGACAGTGGCGACCTTGAACCGCGCGTACAGCAGGCCGGGCGGCACCCGGTCGTCGCCGTAGCGCACCGCGCCGGTCACCTTGTCCCGTGCGTCTACCCGAACGTTCATGCCAGCGCCCGTTCCCCGGCGACCCGCAGCGCGTCGACGATCACGCGAATCCCCAGCTCGACCTTGAAAACGTTGTGCACGCCCGGTTGCGCGCCCTCATAGGCGGCCTCACCGGCCCGCCGCATCACCTCGTCGGTCAGCGGCTGCCCGATCAGGACCTGTTCGGCGGCCGGAACCCGCCACGGCCGCGTGGCCACGCCACCGATCCCGATCCGCGCGTCGGTGACCACACCGGCCGGCTCGACCGCGACCGCGACGGCCGCCGAGGCCAGCGCGAACGCGTACGACTCACGGTCGCGGACCTTCACGTAGGTCGACCCACGCCCGGTCGGCGTCTTGCGGACCCGGATGCGCAGGATCAGCTCGTCCGGCCGCAGCGTGGTCTCCACCTCGGGCCGGTCGCCCGGCTCGCGGTGCAGCTCGGCCAGCGGGATCGTGCGCTCGCCGTCCGGGCCGAGGATGTCGACCTCGGTGTCCAGCGCGATCAGCGCGATCGGCCAGTCACCGGGATACACCGCGGCGCATGCATCGCTGGTCCCGAACAATGCGTTGCCCCGATCGGCGCCACCGATGGCCGCGCAGCCGCTGCCCGGGTTGCGCTTGTTGCACGCAT
Organism: uncultured Actinocrispum sp.; assembly: GCA_966244135.1. GTDB lineage: Bacteria > Actinomycetota > Actinomycetes > Mycobacteriales > Pseudonocardiaceae > Kibdelosporangium. The sequence goes on from CBIMJO010000305.1 coordinate 4,530, forward strand.
ACGGCTCGCCACCGCGGAAGTAGGCGCACCTGGTGCGCTGCAACAGGTTCCCGCCGGCGGTGGCCATGATCCGCAGCTGCTCGGAGGCCGCCCGCCAGAGCGACTCGGACAGCATCGGGTACTCGTTCTTGACGACCGGGTCCTCGGCCATGTCGGCCATCCGGGCACCGGCGCCGAACACGAGCTCCGAACCGGAAGTGTCGATATAGGACAGTTCGGGGACCCGGTGCACGTCGACGACCGAGGCCGGGGCCTCGATGTCCAGCTTCATCAGGTCGTACAGCGTGGTCCCGCCGGCCAGGACCTTCACCCCTGGACCGGCCTCGGACAACGCGCGGACGGCGGACTCCACCGAGTCGGCCCTGGCGTAGGCGAACGGACGCATCAGGCCCCACCCTTCGCGACCTGCCGCACGGCGGCCAGGATCCCGCAGTACGCGCCGCAACGGCACAGGTTGCCGCTCAGGTACTCGCGCGCCCGGTCGTCGGTGTCCGCGTGACCTTCCCTGATCGCGGCCAGGCCGGCCATGATCTGGCCGGAAGTGCAGTAGCCGCACTGCATCGCGTCATGGTCGATGAACGCCTGCTGCAGCGGGTGCAGCTCACCGTCCGGCCCGGCGACCCCCTCGATCGTGGTGATCTCCGTACCCTCGGCCTGAACCGCCGGGGTCAGGCAGGACACGACCCGCCTGCCGTCAAGGTGCACGGTGCACGCACCGCACTGACCGTGGTCACAACCCTTCTTCGTGCCGGTGAGCCCGAGCCGCTCGCGCAGAACGTCCACAAGGGACTCACGTGGGTCCACCGTGAGTTCGACGTCCTTGCCGTTCACCCGTGCCCGGACCTGCACACTCGTCTCGAAAGCGGTGCCGGTTCGCTGCTTCATGGCGCGATGCTAGGCACTGCACAACGGGTATCGCATTCACCAGATTGCGGTGTGACCGCCGAATAGTTGCTAACCCCGGCGTCGGTACGCGGACGGTGACATGCCGACATGGCGAGTAAATGCCGTGGAAAGGTGCGCAGGGTTCGCAAACCCGCACAGATAGGCGATCTCGCCCACCGGCAGCACGCCTTTGTCGAGATGCCGCCGGGCCGCGTCGACGCGCAACGCGGTCAGGTGCCGGTGCGGCGTCTCACCGGTGGCCGCCTTGAAGACCCGGACGAAGTGGAACGCGCTCAGCCCGGCCTCCCGCGCGATGTCCGCGAGGGTCAGCTGCAGGTGCAGGTTGTCCCGCATGAACTCGACGGCCCGCCGGACCCGGCTGTCCTCATGTGCCGGCGCGGCCGGCGCGTTCCGTTTGTTGTACCGCGTCAGCGTGTGTACAGCCATGAATTCCGCCGCAGTTTCGGCGTACAGATCGGGTGCACCTTCCGCAGCTGCGGCGGCGAGCGCCAGGATCATCTGCTCCAGCAGCGGGTCCCGGCCGGCCAGGAAGTCCGGCCAGTCGCGGTCGGTGTCCCACACCTCGGCGGCGACCCGTTTCATCACCCTCGCGGGGACGTAAACGTGCACACTGCGCAACTGTTCGTCCGTTGTGGAGCGCCATCTCAGCCTGGTCGGGCGCCCGGGAGCGGTCATCCCGATCTGCCCCGGCTCGTACCAGGCGCTGCGCCACCGACCGTCCGAACTGGACTCCATGATCGACCGGCCGTGCGTGGCCAGCACGACACCCTGCTCCTCGATGGCGGGCAGGTACATGTCCTCCACCACGGCCCGGTCGTCGTACACCTGGACCAGCAGCGACCGCCAGCCCGCGTCGGCCCAGCTGCAGAGCGTGCGGGTGCCGTAAGGGGACTTGTCCAGCTGGAGCGCCTCGAACATGCGGTTTCCTCGTGGTGGGGGCGCTCACCACTCTACGTCCCGTCAGCCGAAACGGCCGTTGACATAGTCGAGCGTCCGGGGGTCCTCCGGCGTGCTGAAGATCAGGTCGGTCGGGCCGGACTCGACGATGGCGCCGGGCGCGCCCTCCTCGGCCAGGAAGAAGGCACATTGCTGGGAAACCCGGGCGGCCTGCTACATGCTGTGTGTGACGATCACGATGGTGACCTCGTCGACCAGCTCGGCGATGGTCTGCTCGATGCGCCTGGTCGACGTGGGATCCAGGGCCGAACACGGTTCGTCCATCAGCAGAACGCGGGGCCGCACAGCCAGAGCGCGCGCGATGCACAGGCGTTGTTGTTGCCCACCAGACAAGGCGCCGCCTGGCTGGCGGAGCCGGTCGCAGACTTCTTCCACAGCCCGGCTTTGATCAAACTGTGCTCGACCAGGTCGGCCACGGTCAGGCCGAGCGCGCCGAGCAGCGGGACGCCGACCACCCAGGCGTGCCGGCGGCCGGCGCGTTGCCGCAGGTAGACGACCCCGGCGACGCCCGCGCAGAGCACGAGGCCCCAGCCGACCAGACCGACCAGAGCGCCACTGTCAATGGCCATCGGCTGCTCGGCGTCGGGCACGGCCATCGACGGCGGGGCGCCGTTGGACGGGACCGCCTGGGAGGTGAGTTTGGCGTCGACACGCAGGATGTCCTCGGGCAGGAACTCCGGGCCGTCCGCGGTGACCAGGGTCAGCCTGCCTTCGCCTTTGGCCAGTTCCTTTGGCTGCGGGGCTCCGGCGCGGCGGACGCCGGACACGCGGTAGGTGTGCGCGCCCTGGCCGGTGGTCAGGGTGATCTCGTCGCCCACGCTCAACGTGCTGATCGCGCCGAACGGTCCGCCGTAGGCCGCTCGCCGTCCTAAGAGGACATTCGTGCCGGCCTGACCGGGCAGCACGGTGTCCCGGCGGTGCCCCGGACCGGACTTCAGCGTCTCCGGGGTCGCCCCCTCCCCACCACTTCGCGCAGCCCCAGATCAGGAACCGTTTCCACCGCGGCTGCGCGTACTCCGAGATGTACAGGGCGACACCGAGCGCGAGTGGGAAGGCCACGCAGAGTGCGACCGTCGCGATCAGGATGGTGCCGACGAGAACGGCGGCGATGCCGAAGTTCCCGGAGTCCGGCTGCCAGGCCTGCGTGGTCAGGAACCGCCAGCCCGCCGTGGACAGCGCCGTGGTTCCGTTCTGCGGCAAGAAGAACCCGACGGTGATCATGATCGAGAGGACGATCAGCCCGGCCGCGCGGATGCCGATGCGGAACACCCGGTCGGCGCCGCCGGGCGGTGCGACCTTCCTGCGGGCGACCACGGGCGCCGCAGCCTACCGCGTGATGAACTACGGACTAATTGGACGCTCCCTAACTGCCGGAAATCAGAAGCGCACGACCTGCAACTCGTCTATATCGCGGCCAGGTCGCGAAAAGCCGAACCGGCGTTTTCGGCGTGCAGCCTGCGTTGATGGCAACGGGTGACGTTTGTCAGCAGAACACCTCGTGAAGACCTGGAAACGAGCGGAAGCCATGGTGAACCTGTTTCCTCGCCAGACCCCGACCTGGCCCGGACAACAGTCAGCCACGTTCGTATACGCCGGTTAAAGAAGAGACAAAGCCGCCGTGTCCGGCATCCTCACAAGGGATGACCAGGATGCCCGAAAGTTTCCGCCTGAAAGGCCGCGTATTCGGCGATCAGCGGGCTGCGCCTGGTCGCGTCCCAGGCCAGGCACACCTGGTTGGGACCGATGTCCTCGACGGGAACTTGGGTGATGTCCGGCCGCGTGTAGAAGGTGGCTGTCGACAACGGCAGGATGACCACGCCGTGACCGGCCGCGACACGTTCGAGCTTCTCTTCGACATTCGCTATGTACGGCACGGGTTCCCGGCTGCCCTCACGCAGTTCCACCGCGATGTCCCGCCATTCCGGGACCGCGTCCGGGTCCTGCAGCAGGTGCTCCGCCGCGAGGTCGGCGATCTTCACGGTGTCCTTGCCCGCCAGCCGGTGGTCTGCCGGGAGCACGGCGACCCTCGGTTCGCTCAGCAGCGGCCGGACTTGCAGGCCTCGTTGGTCTATCGGCAGCCGCACATGGCTCACATCGACGCGGCCGTCGTGGATGACCTCGGTCTGGTCGGCCCAAGTGGTCCGGACGACCTCCACGTGCAGTCCCGGATGCCGGGCCTCCATCGCCCGCACCGCACCCGTCACGATCAGCCCGGGCATGAACCCGATCGTGAACGTGTCCCGCCCGCGCGCCGCCCAGCCTACCCTGCGCCGCAACGCATCCGCGCTCGCCAGCAACGGCCGCGCGTCCGCCA
>CBIMJO010000306.1:0-8704 GCA_966244135.1 uncultured Actinocrispum sp.
GGCGGCGGCCAGGTGGACCAGAGCAAGTTCACCCACGGCACCTCCCAGCAGCGGGAGAAGTGGTTCACGGCGGGCATCAAGAGCGGAAACCCGGCCAACTGCAACACCTTCGACACCTCCAACCTGGGCTGATGGCGAGATGTCCGTGCGAACGGCCCACTCGCACGGACATCTCCTTGCCCCGAGCTTGCGCCTCCCCCACCCTAGAAACATGCAACAAACACCCCGCCGCACACCGCCCGCCTTTCCCCTGCCCCACCCGGAGTTACCCGCCTAAGCTGTCCATTCGCGACAGACACCAGGCCGGAGAGCCTCACCGTCGCTCTCCTCGCGAGCCAACAACGTGCGCCGCCTGGTCAACGAATCCCTCGGCAAATCCTGCCGCACCACTACCGGCATTGGAGCTTCGTCGCGGCCGCCGCATGGGAACTTCGCCGCCACAATTGACAATCGCTCCGCCGCTTCCCTTGCCCTGCAAGCAACCCAGCCGTACATACCCCCAGACACCGGGACTTTACCGCTGACCGCAACCTAGATCGGCGAACGCCTCGACGATTCCCCGCCACACAAGCAGACCTACACCAGACACCCACCGACGACAGGACTCCACCACCCACTGCCACGGCCAGCAGGCACGATTCCCTCAACCACCTCAGCTCCGTCACCCCGCTGCAGCCACCAGCGGACGCTCGACGACTCCCCTACCCCAAGCAAACCCACACCAGGCGACCACCCACGAACACCCAGACTCCGTCACCACTCCGCTGCACCCACCAGCGGACAACGACAATTCCGCTACCACCCAAGCAAACCCACACCGGGCGACCGCCCACGAACACCGAGACTCCGTCACGGCCCGCTGTCGCATCAGCGGACGCTTCGACAATCCATCAGCCATGCTTGGCAACCGCCCACGGGCACCGGGACTCCGCACGACCTGCTGCCACTACCAGCGAGCACCAACGATCCCGTTGCCCGTAGGCAAACCCCACCTCAGCTCCGTCGTCCCGCTGCAGCCATCAGCGGATGCGTCGATGATCCCCTCCCATGCACGCAGATCCCATTGGTGGGTTCTGCTTTGAGCTCCTGTCATCGGCTACGGCCTTACCCCCTGGCTGTTCGCGGTGATGGCTGGGCGCGGCTTTTCGAGATCCGAACCCCTCGTCTCCGAAGAAGCCGCGTCCGGCCGGCCGCGCCGGTGGCGGGCTGGGGTGTGCGGTGAGCAGGTGTTCTGTCCTGCTCACCGCACCCGTTGGGGGTCAGATCGCTACATCGTGGGTTGCCGGGGCGGCCAGGGTCTTGGCCTTGGCGCGGGCGGCGGTCCGGGCTGGGCGGTCAGGGACGCCGTTGACGTCGGTTGTGCTCAGTCCGTAGGCGGTGATCATGTAGGAGATCGCGGTTGCCTGACGTCCCAGGGCTTCGCGGTTCACATTCAGGAGGTTGTCACATGCTTTGTGGTAGCAGGGGTCGAAGGCGATGCCGGCCTGGCCGCCCCACTTGGCGGCTTGGGCGGCGGTCTTGATGACCTCGGCGCCGGTCGCGGTCCCGCCCGCGGGGATGCCCTGGGCGACGAACTCGGCGTAGTCCGAGCGGGAGTCGAAGTCCTTGCCCTCGGTGGGGATTCCGGCGGCGGCGAACCTCGCCTGGATGGCGGCCTCGATCGGGGCCGAGCCGACCGGGCCGGGTCCGGCGCCGACGTGGTCGGAGTCGTCACCATCGAACACGAAATAACCGGCGTTGGGAGAGCCGACCATGTCGAAGTTCAGATAGAGCGCGATGTCCAGCTGCTGCTCGAAGGTCAGCGACCGCACATAGGCGGTGGAGCCGACGAGGCCGAACTCCTCAGCGCTCCACCAGGCGAACCTGATGGCGTTGTTGACCTTCGGGGACCCGCCCAGCTGCAGCGCGGTCTCCAGCAGGGTCGCCGAGCCGGTGCCGTTGTCGTTGATGCCGGGGCCGGCGGGCACGCTGTCGAGGTGGGCGCCCGCCACGACGACGTTGTTCTTGCGGCCGGTCTTGGTCTGCGCGATCAGGTTGACCGAGGTCCGGTTCTCCTGCACCGCGGTGGCCACCAAGGTTACCGGGACCGGTTGGGCGGCAAGGGCTTCACCCGCCGCCAGGGTGATGCCGACGACCGGGATCCGGGCGTTGGCGGGATCGCTCAGCGTGCCACCGAACGGCTCGGAGTCCGGGACGTTGTTGTAGATGATCGTTGCGATGGCGCCGGCATCGGCGGCCACCTGTTGTTTGACAGCAAAAGAACACACACCGCGCTTGATGAGCGCGACCTTGCCCGCCACGTCGAGACCGGCGTAGTCGGTGGCCTCACAGCCCGGGGACGCGTCCACCGGGACGGGCACAACCGGGGCGGTGATTCCACCGGCGGGCGTGGACTTGCTGTAGGTCATCATGTGCGTCGGGATCGCGTTCCCGCCCGCGGTCAGGGTCTCGGCCTGCACGACGAAGTACACGAAGGGGAATTCCTGGCGCGAGACGTCGAACCCGGCGTTGCGCACCAGGCCCTCGATGTACGCCATGGACTGCAGGTGGCCCTGGCTGCTTGCGACCCGAGTGCGGCCGTTGCGGTCGGCGAGCCGCTGGAACGCGATGAGATGGCGGTTGACGCCCTCGACCGTCACGTTGCGTGAGATCTTGCGGGGCAGGCTGTCGGGTGCTGCGGTGGCGGGCACCGTGCTGAGCGTCAGCCCAGCGGTGGCCGCGACGAGCGCGACGGCTAACCGGAGCATGAAGGTCCTTCCTCCCGGATGGGCCGTCACCTTGTCCCGTGCCGCGCGAGCGGGTCAATGCGTCAGTTGTCCACTACGCCCGAATTGAGCAAGGGGAGGCAGCCGTCCAGTCCAGTCACTTCGACGGACCAGTCCGGCCGGGTTGCGGCGAACGCTTCGGGAGTGAGCAGCAGACGGACCTGGATGCGGGCCCGGCCCTGGATGGCGACCCGGTCGGTGCCGTCCGGAACGTAGCCGAGCTTGCGGCTCACGCCGTGTGACGCCCGGTTGTCGTCGAACGCGGACGAGGTCAGCCGCTCGGCCTTCAGGTGCTCGAAGGCGAACATCGCCACGGCGGCCCGCATCTCGGTGCCCAGGCCCTGACCCTGGTGCCGCAGGCCCAGCCACGATCCGGTGTGCAGCTCGCGGGTGAGGGCGAAGTCCTTGCCGCCGATGCCCTGCTCGCCGATCACCCGGCCGTCCCGGCGGACCATGAAGTGGATGGTCCAGCTGTCCTGGCGGAACGCGGCCCGGGTGGCCCAGTAGAACTGCATCCACTCGGCCGGGGTGTTGTCCGTCCATGGCACGCCGAACGGCATGTAGTCCGGTGGGTGGACACCGCGCTGGGCCTCCTCGGACAGCTCGAGCAGGCCGGCGTCGTCGTCGGGGCGCAGTTCGAGGCGGGGTGTGCGGAGCACGAGGTGCCGCAGCGGCCAGGGGTCCTCCATCCGCAAGATGGTCCCGGAAGGGCCTACGCACCGCGACCGGATTACCGTGGCGATGTGTATGCAATCGTGGCCCGCGAGCCGGGCGGAGCTGACGTACTGGAGTGGACCGAGGTGCCGGACCCCGAGCCGGGCCCGGGCGAGGTGCTGATCGACGTCGCCGCGAGCGCGGTGAACCGGGCGGACCTGCTGCAGCGCCAGGGGTTCTACCCGCCCCCGCCGGGGGCGCCGAACATCATCGGCCTGGAATGCTCGGGCACTATCGCCGCGCTCGGCCCGGACGTGACCGGCTGGCAGGTCGGCGATGAGGTGTGCGCGCTGCTCGGCGGCGGTGGGTACGGGCAGAAGGTGGCCGTGCCCGCGGCCCAGGTGCTGCCCCTGCCGGAGGGTGTGGACGTGGTGACCGCCGCGGCGCTGCCCGAGGTGGCGTGCACGGTCTGGTCGAACGTGGTGACGCACGCCGGGCTCAAGGCGGGCGAGGTGCTGCTCGTGCACGGTGGCGCGGGCGGGATCGGCACGCACGCCATCCAGGTGGGCAAGGCGCTGGGCGCGACCGTCGCGGTGACCGCGGGGACGGCCGAGAAGCTGGCCAAGTGCGCGGACCTCGGGGCCGACATCACGATCAACTATCGCGACCAGGACTTCGTCGAGGTGCTCGGCAAGCGGGGCGCGGACGTCATCCTGGACAACATGGGCGCGTCCTACCTGGACCGGAACCTGCAGGCGCTGGCGGCCGACGGCAGGCTGATGGTGATCGGGTTCCAAGGCGGCCGGAAAGCGGAGCTGGACCTCAGCAAGCTCATGCCCAAGCGGGCCAGCATCACCTCCCTCGGCCTGCGGGCACGGCCGCTCGAGGGCCCGCAGGGCAAGGGTGCCGTGGTCACCGCCGTCCGCGAAGGTCTGTGGCCGCTGATCGCGAAGGGGCAGGTCAAGCCGATCGTGCACTCCACCATGCCGATGGCGAACGCGGCCGACGCCCACCGCGCATTGGAATCCGGCGGCGACGTCTTCGGCAAGATCATCCTGACGGCCTGACGTCCCGGCGCTGTTGAGGGCACGCGCACCGAGGCGCGGGTGGCGCAATCAGTATTATGAGACACTGCTCACGACAGGGTTTCATAATACTGATTGCAGGGTGTCATGACTCCTCCCCGGAACCTGTGGGCGCGGGCGACGATGGTCGTCCGGCCCAGGGACCTCCGGGATGTCTACGCCCGGCCCGACCTTGAGGTCCGCAGGCTCGCGGGGCACGCCCTCCGGCCGGTGGCCACCGGGTACTGGGCGATCCCGCCGATCGAGCGCCTCGACGACCCGGACTGGCGCCCCGAGATCGAGGCGCTCGCCTTGGGGCTCGCGGTCGCCGACTACGGCGTCAAGGCGACGGCGCTGATGGCCGCGAGCGCCGCCCGGTTCCACGGGGCGCTGCCCCGGGCGCTGGGGACCGCGGTCGTGGCCGTCCCCAAGCAACGTCCAGCGCTCGACACCACATTCGGTCGCATCGTTTTCGTGAAGCGCCAGACAAACCGGCTGGAACTCACACGCGCCCGCACACCCATGGTCACCGGCTACGCGACGACCGTCGAGCAGACGATGCTGGACATCGCCCACCGCCCCACCCTGGGCGACCTCGCCACAACCGAGGCGGCCGAGGCCATCCGCGCGCTGGCACTCCGCGCGGACTGGACCGAGACCCTGGCGCTGGCCAAGGACCAGCGCATCCCCGCGGCCTACGTACGAGCGCGCTGGGTCGCGGAAAGCGTTGTCCCAGAGGACACTCCCATCCTCAGGCCGCGCACCCCCGTCCCCGGCCTGAACCTGCGCCCGGCCGACGATGACGCCAGACGCTTCGGCATACAGGAGAGCTGATGTTGGACGATGGTGAACGGCGGGAGGTCGCTCGGCGGTTCCAGGTTGCCGATGATCAGGTTGTTCGCGATCACCTGATCAGTCATGTACTGGCCGCGCTCGCGGAGATGGGGCTCGACTTCGTCTTCTACGGCGGGACCGCGTTGGCGCGGACGCATCTTCCCGAGTTCCGGCTGTCCGAGGACATCGATCTGCTCGCGAAGGACCGGGTGGCCGTTGCCGGGGCACTGGAAGGGGTTCTGCCGCGGCGGCTGCGTCGGGAGTTCGGTGCCGTTGAGTGGGTTGTCGCGCCTTCCCGGGTGGGTGAGGCCGATCCCGCTCTGCTGTCCACTGAGGACGGTGCTCAGGTCCGGGTTCAGGTTGGCGTTCTTGACCCGGATCGGGCGCGGTGGCCGACTGAGACACGTCCGGTCAGCATGCGGTACAGCGATGTCGGGGCCGTCGCGCTCAAGGTTCCCACGCTGCGGGCGTTCGTGGGGATGAAGGCGTTCGCCTGGGAGAACCGGCATGCCGCTCGCGACCTTGCCGATCTGCGGGAGCTGGCGCGGCTCGGCGCGATCGATGCGGACGTGATCGCTTTGCTGCGCAACACTATTGGGCGGACCATCTACCCCGTGGAGTTCACCAGGATGCCCGAGGGCACGCGGGCCGGGTGGTCCGTGCAGCTCGACCACCAGATGGCCGCGACTCCCGATCCGGACGTATGTCTGTCCGAAGTGCACAGTGCTTGGGTTGCCGCGCTCAGTTCCTGAGCTCTGCTACCGCATCGACGAGCTGGTCCACTTCGCCGGAGGTCGTGTAGTGGGCCAGGCCCACGCGGACCGCGCCGCCGACCTCGCTCACCCCGAGAGCCGAGAACACGCCGCTGGGCACGTCGTCGGCGAACGCGCAGATGCCTCTGTCCGCCAAGGCCAGCAACGCATCCGAGGCCTTCATGTCCGCGATCGTGAACGCCAGTACCGGGACCCGGCGCATCGCGTCGCCGATCACCATCACGTTCCGGATCGCGCGCAGCTCCGAGATCAGCTTGGCCACCAGCCCCGCCAGGTACGACTTGGCGGACCCCAGCGAGGTTTCCAGTCGCTGGCGCCGGGAGCCCGTCGCCGTGTCGTCCAGCGAGCCCAGGTAGTCCACCGACGCCACCAGGCCTGCTAGCAGCGGGTATGCATGTGGGCCCAGCTCCAGTCGTTCGGGTCCGCGGGTGCCCGGGTCCAGCGAACACGCCGGCAGCCGGTCGATCAGCTCCGGATCCGCGAACACCAGCGCGCCCACCGCCGGCCCGCCCCAGGCCGACGCCGACACCGCGATGATGTCCGCGCCCATGGCCTGCATGTCGATCGGCATGTAGGGGGCCGCGTAGGACGCGTCGACCACCATCAACGCCCCGGCGCCGTGCGCGATCTCGGCGATCTTCGGCACGTCCGGCCGGGTGCCCACCGCGCCCGAGGCCGCCGTCACCGCGACCACCTTCGTCCGCCTGGGGGTCACCAGCTGCTCGTACTGCCAGGCCGGCAGCTCACAGGTCTCGATGTCGATCTCGCCCCAGCGGATCGCCGCACCCGGCCGCTGGGCCGCTCGCAGCCACGGCGCGATGTTCGCCTGGTGGTCCAGCCGCGACACGGCCAGCTCGTCGCCGATCAGCCAGCCGCTGCCCATCGCCTCGGCCAGCCGCTGCAGCAGCACGGGCACGTTCGGGCCGAGCACCACGCCGGCCGGATCGCCGCCGACCATGTCGGCCACGGCCCGGCGCGCGGCGTCAACGATGGCCTCGGCCCGTTGCGACGCCGGGAAGGCGCCACCGGGCCCGGACACCGGCGCGCGCATGGCCGTCGAGACCGCCGTGGCGACCTGTTCGGGCACCTGCATGCCCGCCGAAGCGTCCAGATGAATCCAGCCATCACCCAACGCGGGGAACAGCCCACGAATCCGAGCGACGTCGAACGCCATGTCCACACCGTACGGAGCCCGCCAAACGCGCCGGTGGGTACCCTCGGGTACGTGGACTTCCGGGGGAACCTTCAGCAGGTGGACGCGGGCAGGATGGGACAGATGAGCGAGGCCGAGGACAACACGCACCACGTGGTCGTAGTCGGGCCCGACGGACAGCCGCTGGGTGCGGCCAAGATTCCGAGCGAGCCGGACGCCGACGGCGGCGAGCAGATCAGCGACATGGTCGAGCAGCCGGCCAAGGTGATGCGGATCGGCACGATGATCAAGCAGCTGCTCGAGGAGGTCCGGGCGGCTCCGCTCGACGAGGCGTCCCGCAGCCGGCTGCGCGAGATCCACCAGTCCTCCATCAAGGAGCTGGAGGAGGGCCTGTCGCCGGAGCTGCGCGAGGAGCTGGACCGGCTGACCCTGCCCTTCAGCGAGGACTCGGTGCCCAGCGACGCCGAGCTGCGGGTGGCCCAGGCACAGCTGGTCGGCTGGCTGGAGGGCCTGTTCGCCGGCATCCAGACGGCGCTGTTCGCCCAGCAGATGTCCGCACGGGTGCAACTGGAGCAGATGCGCCGCGGTGCGCTGCCGCCCGGTCTGGGCCAGCAGGAGGGCACTTCCCCGCGTGGGACTGGTCAGTATCTCTGATCACACAACCCCGGCGGGGCCGTGAACGTCTCCACCTACGTGCGGGGATGGAAACGGCTGAGCTTGGTCATAGGTGTGCCGGTGCTGGTCTGCGGGCTTCTCGCGAGCCTGTGGGTGACCAAGGCGATCGGCTACAGCCTTTTGGCCGGTGAGGCGACGTTCCAGATCGAAGGCGTGCCCGGCCCGGACACCGGGCCGGTCTGCCCCGTCGACAAGCGGTACGTCGACGAGGACCCCACCGGCATGCGCGACGACGTCAAGGCCAAGTTCACCGAGCTGAAGGCCAAGGCGAAGACCGAGAACATCACCATGTGCCTGCAGGACGGCAAGCGCAGCTCCCGCCAGCAGCAGGCCCAGTTCGACGAGTACGTGAAGAAGTTCGGCACCTACGAGCTGGCCCGCCAGTACGCGCTGCCGCCGGAGCTGTCGAACCACGTCAAGGGCATCGCGGCGGACATCCAGCCGCTGTCCGCCGCGGGATGGGTGGAACGCAGCGCCGGGAAGTACGGCTGGTGCCGTCGTTATGAGAACGAGCCCTGGCACTTCGAGTACGACCCGGGCTACGTCAACGGGTGCCCGGCCCTGCTGCCGCACGGCTGACCCACCTACGATCTGCGCTCATGCACAGCACGCGGAAAACCAGTGGCGGTGACCGACCGGTCACCAGTAGTCCAACGGGCCGCCGGTACTCTCAACAACCGTGCATGCGACGAGCACGATCGACCGACCGATGACGACGCAGGACGCGCCGCCGACCAACCCCAGCAAGAGCTTCGCTCGGGCGTGGGAGGACATCCGCACGGGTGT
>CBIMJO010000307.1:0-8684 GCA_966244135.1 uncultured Actinocrispum sp.
TCGCGCATCAGCGCCGAACCCGCCCACGCGTTGCAGACCTTCTTCGCCGGGCAGCCCATGTTGATGTCGATCAGCTGCGCGCCGTGGTCGACGTTGTACCGCGCCGCCTCGGCCATCACCTCCGGCACGGTGCCGGCGATCTGCACGCTGACCGGCGCGGGCTCGCCGTCGTGGTCCATGCGATGGCGAGACTTGGCGGTGTGCCAGAAACGCGGATCGGAGGTCGTCATCTCCGACACGCACAGCCCCGCGCCCAGGCGCTTGCACAGCACGCGGAACGGCTTGTCGGTGACGCCCGCCATGGGGGCGAGCATCACCTTCGGTTCGATGCGGTAAGGACCGATCTGCATGCGGCCCTGATTTTACGCGGGCCTTCTGGATAGCGCCCCGGCCGCTCGTGCCGCCGGGGCGATGCGCGCATTACGGGGCGCTGACGTCCGCCGCGCCGTGCGCGGGCACCGGCTCGGCGCCGTGGCGGTAGCGGAACAGCGGCACGAACAGCACCGCCATCGCCAGCGCGTACAGCGCGAACGTGGTCCAGATGCCATGCCAGTCCTTGGCACCGCTGGCATCGGTGAAGTACGCATCGATCAGCCAGCCGCTGATCGAGCTGCCCAGCACCGCGCCGACGCCGTTGGTCATCAGCATGAACAGGCCCTGCGCGCTCGCGCGGATGCGCGGATCGCTCTGCTGCTCGACGAACAGCGAGCCGGAGATGTTGAAGAAGTCGAAGGCCATGCCGTAGACGATGCACGACAGCACGATCATCCACAGGCCGCTGCCCGGGTTGCCGTACGCGAACAGGCCGAAGCGCAGGAACCACGCCAGCATGCTCATCGTCATCACCGTCTTGATCCCGAAGCGCTTCAGGAAGAACGGAATGGTGAGGATGAACAGCGTTTCCGAGATCTGCGAGATGGACATGATGATGGCGGGGTAGCGCACCGCCAGCGTGTCCTTGTAGCCCTCGATGTTCGCGAAGTCGTGCAGGAACGTGTCGCCATACGCGTTGGTGAGCTGCAGCGCGGCGCCCAGTAGCATCGCGAACACGAAGAACACCGCCATGTTGCGGTCGCGGAACAGGCGGAACGAGGTCAGGCCCAGCACGTCCAGCAGCGAGCGGCTCTGCGTCTGCCGCATGCGCGGCGGGCACTTCGGCAGCGTGAACGCATACAGGCCTAGCAGCAGCGAGGCGGCGGACGCGACGTAGAACTGGCCGGGCGAGGTTTCCAGGTGCAGCAGGCTGGTGGTCCACAGCGCGACGATGAAACCGACCGTGCCCCAGACGCGGATCGGCGGGTAGTCGCGCACGACGTCCAGCCCGGTTTCCTTCAAGGCGTTGTCGGCCACCGCGATCGCCAGTGCTGTCAGCAGCACGTCGTTGATCTCACCGGCGAACACCTCAGGCGCGGTGGTCAGCAAAGTGGCGGTCTGCTCGGCCGGCAGCTCCAGCCGGAGCGAACGGGCCGTGCGGTAGGTGTCCTTGGCAGGGTTGATGACCCGGTCCGCGATGGGCCGGTCGGCGCCCTGAACCTGTTGCATCCACAGCGGAAGCTCGGCGAGCCGGGTGGCGGAACGAGCCTGTGCCGACAGGAGCTGCGCCCACCGGCGGTACGAGGTGCCCACCGGGTCCAGCTCGGCCGGCCGGCCCGCCACCACGGACTGCCAGGCGGCCTTCAGGTCGGCGGCCAGGATCCGCCAGGACACGCCGTCCACGGCCAGGTGGTTGCCGACCAGCACGAGCCGGCCCGGCCGGCCGGGACCCGAGTCCAGCAGGGTGACCTGCAGCGCGATGCCGTCCGCGATGGACAGCCGGTCGTGCGCCTCGATGATCTGGGCGGCCACCTCGGTGTCGAGGGCGTCAGCGTCCACATCGGACACGTCGACGCGGCGCACGATGTCCTTGATGTCGACCGAGCCGACCGGCCGGAACTCCAGTCCCCACAGGCCGGGGACCGGCACGGTGAGCTTCATCCGCAGCGCGTGGTGGTGGTCCACGACCGCCTGCACGGCCTGGCTGAGCCGGTCGATGTCGACCCCGGCCGGCACGCGCACGACGACGTGCTGGCTGTACGCGGGGTACGCGACGCCCATGACGTCGTGGTCCTCGCGCAGCTGGTTCATGATCGGGGTGAGCTCGACCTCGCCGATCCCGTCCTCGACGGCGTTCGGCGCGGCGGTCCCGGCCGTCCGGCCGGCCACCCGGGCGATCGCGGCGGCGGTCTTGTAGCGGAACACGTCCCTGGACGTGATCGCCAGCCCGGCCCGCCGGGCGCGGCCGACCACCTGCAGCGAGCTGATGCTGTCGCCGCCCAAGGCGAAGAAGTTGTCGTCGGCGCCGATCGACGGCAGGCCAAGCACTTCGGCCAGGGCGGTGCAGAGGATCTTCTCCTCGTCGGTCCGCGGCGCCCGGCCCGCGAGCGCCGTGCTGAAGTCGGGCTCGGGCAGCGCTTTGCGGTCCACCTTGCCGTGCGGGGTCAGCGGAAGCGCGTCCAGCACGACCATCGTGGCCGGGACGAGGTACTCCGGCAGCACGCCCGCGAGCTGCTGTTTGACCGCGGCACCGTCCAGCGGGGACCCGTTGGCGGACACCAGGTATCCGGCCAGCCGCTTGTGCCCGGCCTGGTCGGTGAGCACCTGCACGGCCGCGTCGCCGACCTTCGGCAGCGCCCGCAGCGCGGCCTCGATCTCGCCCAGCTCGATCCGGTGACCACGGATCTTGACCTGGAAGTCCTTGCGCTCCAGGAACTCGAACTGGCCGTTCGGCCGCAGCACCACGGTGTCGCCGGTCCGGTACATCCGCGATCCCGGCGGCCCGAACGGGTCCGGCACGAAGGCGGTCGCCGTCCGGCCCGGGTTGTCCAGGTAGCCACGGCCGACGCCCTCGCCGCCCACGTACAGCTCACCGGGAACCCCAACGGGAACCGGGCGCAGCTCGTCGCCGAGAACGTAGAGCCGGGTGTTGCGCACCGGCCGTCCGATCGGCACGCGCGGACCGTCCTGCGGGTCGTTGACGGTGATCACCGCGTGGGTGACGTCGTCCGAGCACTCGGTGGGCCCATAGGCGTTGACCATCGGGATGCCCGGGTAGCGGGCGAACCAACGGGTGCAGAGGTCGGCGGGCAGGGCCTCGCCGGTGACGACCAGCCAGCGCAAGGTGTTCAGCACCGGCGCTTCCGCAGTGTCCCAAGTGTCCAGTGCGGCCCGCAGCAGGGACGGCACGACCTCGAGCACAGTCACGCCTTCGTTGGCGGTGAGTGGGAACAACGCGTCGGGGTCCGCCGCTGTCTCGTGGCCGACCGCGCGCACGGTGCCGCCCACCACCAACGGGGCCAGCATCTGCCAGACCGAGACGTCGAACGTCAGCGGCGCGTTCTGCACGAGACTGTCCGAACTGGACAGTTTCAGGTCCTCGACCTTGGCCAGCAGGTGGTTGAGCATGCCGCGGCGGTGCACCATGGCGCCCTTGGGCTTGCCGGTCGAGCCGGACGTGAAGATCACGTATGCGAGGTCGTCCGGGGCGCCGGACAGCCCGGCCCACTCGGCGTCCTGCGCACCATCGAGCTCGGTGATCTCGACCGGGGCGTGGGCGGTGACCTCCGCCGCCAGCGCGCGATGCGCCTCGTCGACCACCAGCCGGGTCGCGCCGCTGTCGGCCAGCAGCGCGGCGATCCGGGCGACCGGAGCGCGGACGTCTAGCGGGACATAGGCGCCACCGGCGCCCAGCACGCCGAGCACGGCGGAGATGAACCCGCGGCCTGGCGCGGCGAGCACGCCGACCAGCTCGGCGCCGACCAGCCGCCGGGACAGGGCACTGGCCTGACCGGCGAGTGCCGAGTAGGTCAGCACGCTCGAGTCGTCCACCACGGCGATGCTGTCCGGGTGTTCGACGGCGAACCGGCGAACCTGTTGCACGACACCGGTGATCTCGTCGTTGCTGGTGTCCGCGGCGCCGGCTGTGCCGACGCGCAGCACGCGGTCGCGTTCGGCCGGCTCCAGCACGTCGATCCGGCCGAGCGGGGTGCCGGGCGCGCAGCCGACGAACTGGCCGAGCAGCGTGCCGAACTGGCGGACGTGCGCGGCGAGGTCGGTTTCGGTGTAGAGACCGGGGTTTCCGCTGAGGTGGATCTCGATGCCGCCGTCGGCCGCCTCGACGACGGTCGCCTCGAAGTCGTCGACCAGCCCGGTCGACAGGTTGGTGACGGTCACGTCGCACGGCCCGATGGTCAGCCGGGTCTCCTGCGGCAGGATGTTCACCAGCGGGCCGAACGGCCTGCGGTCGTCGCTGGCCAGGCCCATGCTGTTGCGGATCCGGCTCACCCGGTGCCGTTGGTGGCGCAGGATCTGCGCGACCTCACGGGAGGTCTCCCGCAGCAGCTCCGCGCGGGTGATCTCGGGGCGCACGCGGATCCGCAACGGCACGGTGTTGGCCACCATGCCGGGAACCGCACGCATCGAGGCGCCCACCCGAGCGGTCACCGGCAGCGTGAGCAGGACATCGCTGATGCCGGTCGTCCGCTGGGCGTAGGTGGCCAGGGCGGCCATGACGACGGTCGGCCACGTCACGTCGGATTCCCGCGCCACGGCACGGAGTTTCTCGGCGGTCGGCGCGTCTATGGTGATGTCGCGGCGGATCAGGCCCTGCCCGGGCTCGCTGTTGCGGTGCGACAGGCTGACGAGCTCGGGCGTGGCGGTGAACCGCTTGCGCCAGAACTCCCGGTCGCGCTCGGCGTGCACCGACTCGCCGTAGGCGGCCTCGGCGTCGATCAGCTGGTGCAGCGGCGGCAGCGCGCCCTGCTCGACCGGCGTGCCGTCGCACAAGGCCTGGTAGATCTCCGAAAGCCTGCGCCAGTAGATGGTCTGGGTGAAGCCGTCGCACAGGAAGTGGTGGATGCACATGTAGAACAGCACCCGCTCGGCGTCCAGCCGGATCAGCGCCAGCCGGAACAGCGGGAACTCCGCGAGGGTGAACGGCCGCCCGAGGTCGGCGGCCATCCACTCGCGGGCGGCGGCATCCGGGTCACCGTTGCCGGTGAAGTCCAGCAGTTCCAACGGAACGGCGGGCAGCGGCTCGATCACCTGCCGCGGCTCGCTGCCGGACTCCACGAACCGGGCCCGGGTGCACTCCGCCTCGTCGATCAGTCGCGAGACCGCCGCGCGGAACACCTCGACGTCCAGCGGGCCGTGGATGTCGAGATACCCGGCCGTGTTGTAGGCGAGGCTGCCACCGGAGACCTTCTCGTCGAACCAGATGTCGGCCTGGCCGGCCGACAGTGGCAGGCTGGCCACCTGGCGAACTGCGGTCATCGCGTCTTCCCTTTCCGGTCTGCTCTGGTCGTGTATCGCGGCCGGGGACCTCGATACACGGCCTAGGCTTGCTGTGCCGGACTTTGCGCTGTCCGGGCTGGTGTCGGTTCGGCCACGCCGTTCTGGACTTCGAGGCGCAGCTCCTCCTCCGCGGTCTGCTGGACCCGGCTCATCGCCATGCGCAGCAGCGGGGGAGTCATCACCGAGGTCACGATGGCGACCAGGACCACGATCGTGTACGAGGCGGTGTTCAGGACGCCGAGCTTGACGCCGACGGTCGCCACGATCACCTCGATGACGCCACGGGCGTTGAGGCCTGCCCCCAGGGCGAACGCCTCCCAGCGGTTGAGCCTGCTCCACCGGGCACCGAGGTAGGCGCCGAAGAACTTGCTCCCGATCGCGATCACCAGCACCGCGATCCCGGCGAACAGCACCGAGGGATCGGCCAGCAGGGTGAGGTCCATGCGCAACCCGGCCATGGCGAAGAACACCGGCGCGAACACCGACATCATCACCGTGCGAAGTCCTTGCAGCGCAGTGTGCGGCACACCGGCCGAGGTGATCAGGATGCCGCAGATGAAGGCGCCGAGCACGGGCTCGAACTTGGCCGCGTGGGTGGCGGCCGCGAACAGCAGGATCAGCACGATCGCCGCACCGACGACGACGCCCGGTTCCTTCGTCTTCATCGCGCCGCGCATGACGCCGCGGACGAGCAGCCGGCCGATCGTCAGCGCGGCGAGGATGATCGCGACCAGCCAGGCGAGCGAGATCGCGATCGGCCCGGCCGCCAGGCCCGCCGTCGCCATCGCCGTCACCACGGCCAGCAACAGCCAGCCGACCGTGTCGTCCACCACCGCGGCGGTCATGATGAGCTGACCGACGGTGCGGTGCTGGAGGTTCATCTCCATCAGGATCTTGGCGATGACCGGGATGGCGCACACGCACATCGCCACGCCCATGAACAACGCGAACGTGGTGCGGTCGTGGGTGACCAGCGACCCGGGCAGCAGGTAGCCGGTCGCGATGCCGAGCCCCAGCGGCAGCACCAGACCGACGACGCTGATGCGCATGGCGGCGCTGCCGCGCCTGCGCACCAGCGCCATGTCCATGTGCGCGCCGATCATCCCGACCATCAGCAGCAGGCCGATCTGGCCGACCACCTCGAGCAGGATCTGCTGGCCGGGATCGCGTTGCGGCAGCCAGCCGGACAGATCGGCCGGCAGGTGACCGAGCACGGACGGGCCGAGCACCACACCGACCAGCAGCTCGCCCACGATGGCGGGCAGCTTCAGCTTGCGAGCCAGATGGCCGAGCAGCAGCGCCAGGATGAGCAGGCCACCGAGCTGGCACAGGAAGACCAGCAGCCGGTGGTCGCTCATCGCCGGCCCGGCCGCCGCGGCGACTACAGTCACGTCACTCATCTGCGACTTGGTCCCTTCGTCTCAACGGCTGTCCGGCCGGATGTCACTTGCCGTGCAGCTGCCGCAGGTACTCGTATGTGGACGGCAGCGTGGCCAGCAGTTCCTTCTGCGTCTCCTTGATCCGCTCGAACACCGGCTCGGCGTTGTCCAGCAGGTCCGGCCGCGCGGCCAGCGACGGCAGCGCGTGGTCGGGCAGGTAGTCCAGGCCGGCGAAGACGCAGTAGTAGTTGCTGTTGTTCCAGAAGTTGCGGAACTCGGCGTCGAAGTTGGCGTAGTAGGTCGACTCGTCGGTGATCGGCATGTTCACCGCGAGACCGGCCTTGTACATCGCGATCTTCTCGGTGATGTCGTCGGCCAGCTTCAGGTCCTTGCAGGCCCGCCAGAACGCGGTGTCGTTGCGCGGCGCGAAGCTGAAGTGCGCCTGGACGAAGTCACGCGAGTCGTCGAACATCGTCTCGATCTCGGCGTTGAACCGGTCGCGCAGGATCGGGTCGAAGCCCTTGTTCGGGAAGTGCTTGGCCAGCTGGTAAAGCGCGGCGTAGACGAAGTAGATCCCGGTGGACTCCAACGGCTCCAGGAAGCACGACGCCAGGCCGATGCTCACCACGTTGCGCACCCAGGCGCGGCGGTTGCGGCCGACCCGGAACTTGATCTGGTTCAGCGGCTGGGTCTCCGGGTCGACGCCCCACATCTTGCAGAACTCCAGGGTGGCGTCGTCGCGCTCCTGGAACCGGCTGGAGAACACGTATCCGGTGCCGAACCGGCCGAGCATCGGGATCTTCCAGCTCCAGCCCGAGGACATCGCGATCGAGGAGGTGTAGGGCTCGACGCCCACGTTCTCGTCGTCGTGCGGGATCTGGGTGGCGACCGCGCTGTCGTTGAGCAGGTAGTCGCTCATGTCCAGGAACGGCTCCTTCATGGCCTGGTTGATCAGCAGGCCGCGGAAACCGGAGCAGTCGATGAAGAGGTCGCCCTCGATCGTGGCGCCCTTCTCGGTCTTCAGCGCGGTGACGTAGCCGCGCTGGTCCAGCACGGCCTCGGTCATCTTGTCCTCGACGTGCACCGCGCCCTGCTTGGTGGTGGCGAACTTGCGCAGGAAACCGGCCACCAGGTTGGCGTCGAAGTGCCAGGCGTAGTTCGTCCACTTCGTACCGTCCATGAACCGCGGCGAGAGGTTCTCGTCCATGATCGGCGGCTCGCGGTAGCAGGCGTAGTCGAACGGCTCGTCGGTCTGGCCGGCCAGCTTCTTGTACGTCCAGTGGTGCGACAGCGGCTGGTTGTCCTGGTTGGGCAGCAGCCCGAACAGGTGGTAGAAGTGGTCCGGCTTGCCGTTGAGGTTGCGGGCCTTGGCGTCGCCGCGGCCGCCGGTGCGCCAGTTGATGAACTTGATGCCCATCTTGTAGCTGGCGTTGCACTCGCGCATCCACTCTTCCTCGCCGATGCCGAGGAACTGGAAGAAGGTCTTGTGCAGGTTCGGCACGGTGGCCTCGCCGACGCCGATCCTCGGGATGGACGGGGCCTCCAGCACCGTGACGGTGACCTGGGGGCCGAGCGCCTTGCCGAGGTACGACGCCGCCATCCAGCCCGCCGTTCCGCCGCCGAGGACGACGACCCTCCTGATGCTGTGATCTTCCAT
This sequence comes from uncultured Actinocrispum sp., assembly GCA_966244135.1. GTDB lineage: Bacteria > Actinomycetota > Actinomycetes > Mycobacteriales > Pseudonocardiaceae > Kibdelosporangium. The sequence continues at coordinate 8,365 of CBIMJO010000307.1, forward strand.
CGCCAGTCAACCTCCACATCGTTGATACGACCGGGTATTCGTCGCGAGCCGAAGCGCATCGCGCCGCCAACGGGGATCTGCTGGCCGACATTACGGGCCGGTCGTGGCGGTTTCTTCTACATTCCCTATACTTATTCTTTATCGGTGACCCGATCGCTGTTCCGATACGTCGGTCAGTCTCGCGTCAGTCCGTGGTCAGCCCGATCGCAAATCATCTTCGATGAGAGAGCGCGGCTCGCGCCGGTCAGGTTCGACCTAAGGAGTTGTGGATGTCCACGTCTGAGCTCGCTCCGGAATTCTCCGTTATTTCCGGCGCTCAG
>CBIMJO010000308.1:0-8661 GCA_966244135.1 uncultured Actinocrispum sp.
GATCGTGAACATCGCCTCGATCGCGGGCCTGCAGGGGATCGCCGACCGGGCGGCCTACAACGCCAGCAAACACGGCCTGATCGGCCTCACCCGCACCCTCGCGGCCGAGTGGGGCGGCCGGGGCGTGCGGGTCAACGCGGTGTGCCCCGGCTGGGTGAAGACCGAGATGGACGTGGCCGACCAGGCCAGCGGTGGCTACACCGACGAGGACATCACCAGCGTCAACCCGATGGGCCGGTTCGCCTTCCCCGGCGATATCGCCGCGGCCGTCGCCTTCCTCGCCGACCCCGAGGCCTCCGGCTTCATCAACGGCGTGGCGCTCCCGGTCGACGGCGGCTGGACCGCCGACGGCAGCTGGAACTCCCTGCGCCTGCGCAAACGGTGACTCAGACCGCCGACAGCGTCGGCACGTCGTACGCGGTGATCGCCTTGTCCGCGGTGACCAGCGTGAGCCCCTCACAACGAGCCTGGGCGACCAGCAACCGGTCGAACGGATCGCGGTGGCGCAGAGGCAGTCTCCCGGCCTCCACGCCGTGCTGGATCGTGATCGGCAGCTGGATGAATCCGGATATGTGGATCTGCTCCTCCAGATCGTCCGGCGCTTCCAGCTTCCCCAGCGCCTTCTTGGTCGTGATCTCGAAGGCGCTGACCGCCGAGACCACGATGGGTGTCGAGTCGCCGGCGATCAGGTTGGCGATGCCCGGGTTCAGGTGCGGATCGTCGAACAGCCACCACAGCAGGACATGCGTGTCGAGAAGCATTACGAGTTCGGCTCCGCTGGGTCGCCGGAGTAGAACAACTCGATCAGTTCCTCTGGGGTCTCATCGAAGTCCGGGGCGATCCAGCCCTTGCCCTTCCAGGCGCCGGGCTGCCGGCGCACAGGTGCGGCCTGCACCGGGACCAGGCGGGCCACCGGCCTGCCGTTGCGTGCGATGATGACCTCCTCACCCTCCGCCGCCTTGTCGACGAGCTGCGAGAGGCGTGTTTTCGCCTCATAGATGTTCACCTGCGTGCTCACCAGGCCAGGATAGCATTAGTTGGTCTAGTCAGACCAACTAACTCAGTCGGTGTTGCGGGCGCGGGAGAGCAGGGCCTGGATGATCAGGACGACGAGCAGCGTGGTGCCGCTGACCAGGGCGTGCATGCTGGTGGAGAGGTCGCGCGTCTGGGTGAGCAGGGCGTGGACCAGGGCCAGCAGGACCACGCCGGCGAGAGTGCCGCTGACCGCGCCCGAGCCACCGGTGAGCATGGTCCCGCCGAGCACGACGGCGGCGATCGCGGCCAGTTCGACGCCGAGGCCGATCGTGGTCACGCCGGTGCCGACCTGGGCGGTGGACAGGGCGCCGGTCAGCCCTGCGAGCAGCCCGGACACGGTGTAGACCGCGATCTTGGTGCCCGCCACCGGCAATCCCATCAGCCGGCTCGCGCCCTCGCTGCTGCCGATCGCGAACAGCCGCAACCCGAAGGGTGTCCGCTGCAACAGCACGCCGCCTGCCAGGTAGAGCACGATCGTCACGACCACCGGAACGGCGCCGTGCCCGAGTTCCAGGAACGCCGAACCTTTGGGTACGGCAAAGGTTTCCTGGCCCTCGGCGGTGATGAACAGCACCAGGCCGTGCGCGAACAACAGGCCGCCCGCGGTGACGATGAACGGCGCCAGCCGCAGCCTGCCGATCAGCCAGCCCTGCACGAGGCCGAAGGCCAGGCCCACGGCCAGCGGCACCGCCAGCGCCGCGACCGAGCCCCAGCGCGCCGAATACGCCGCCAGCACACCGCAAAGCGAGTACACCGCGCCGATCGACAGGTCGATGCCGCCGCTGACGATGACGAACGTCAGGCCCAGCGCGACGATCGCCAGGAACGACGCGCGCACCGCCATCACGCCGAGGTTCTCGCCGGTGAGGAACCCGGTGAACTGGGCGCCGCCGAACGTCAGCAGCACCATGACCATCAGCAGCGCGCCGTGCCGCTGCGCGAACGCGGCCAGTCTGCGTGGCCTCATCGTGTGCCTCGCTGAACCACCACCGCGGCGATGATGATCACCGCCTGGACCATCTGGGCCACCGACGCGGGTGCGCCGTTCTTCAGCAGGGTGGCCGTGACCAGCTGGATGAGCACGACGCCGGCGACCGTCCCCAGCACCCGGATCCGGCCGCCGGACAACGGTGTCCCGCCCGCGACCACGGCGGTGATCGCGGACAGCCCGATCAGCTCGCCGGTCCGCGACGGGTCGCTCGCGGTCAGCCGCGAGAACATCCCGGCGACCGCGGCGAAAGATCCACAAAGGACATAGCTGGTCAGCAGGACCCGGTTCACCGGCAGGCCCGAATACCGGGCGGCGGTGCGGTTCCCGCCGATCGCGACCAGCTGGCGGCCGAAGGTCGTCCGGCCGGCCAGCACCGACACGGCGACGGCCAACGCCACGGCGATCACGACGAGCGTCGGCACGTCCACGCCCAGTCCCGTGCTCGCGGTCTCGCCGCCGGCGATCACCAGGGCGATTCCGCGCCCGACGACGAGAACCGCCAGCGTCGCCACAATCGGCTGCACGTTCAGGAAAGCGACCAGCGAGCCACTCAGCATCCCGGTGACCACACCGGTCAGCACGCAGGCCACGAGCGCCGGAACGACGCCATAGTCCAGAGACAGGGGGAGCACCGCCGCCGAGAGCGCCATGACCGCCCCGACCGACAGGTCGACGCCGCCGGTGCCGATCACCAAAGCCATGCCCAGCGCCACGATCAGCACCGGAACCAGCAGGATCACCTGCTCGCGCAAGGTCTCCACGGTGAGGAAGCCACGCGTGACGAGGACATTCAACAGAGCCAGGAGCACAAGAGCCGCATAGACCCCATAGTCACGGGTGAACGCACTCAGCCGGGACTGTGTGATGGTCATGCGCCGCCTTTCCGGCGCACCGGCCCGCGGGTCATGTCCCGCGCTCCGCTATCGCCGCCCGCACCGCGTCCGCCGTCACCTGGTCGCCCTGTAACTCCGCCACCGTGGCACCCTCCCGCAACACGATCACCCGGTCGGCCCCCTCGACCAGCTCGGCCAGATCGCTGGACGCCAGGACGATCCCCAGGCCCTGGCCGGCCAGCTCCTCCACCAGCGCCTGCACCTCGGCCTTGGCGCCGACATCCATTCCCCGCGTCGGTTCGTCCAGCAGCAGCACCTTCGGGCTCAGTGCCAGCCACCGGGCCAGCATCACCTTCTGCTGGTTCCCGCCGGACAGCTCGCTCACCGGCTGGTCCGGCCCGGTCGCCTGGATCCCGAGCCGCCGCATCAGGGTGTGCACCAGTTCGTCCTGTTCGGACTGTGACACCAGGCCGAACCGGGACAGCCGCGGCAAGGCGGCCAGCACGATGTTGTCCCGGACCGACAGGTGCGGCACCAGTCCCTGCCCGGTGCGGTCCTCCGGCACCAGCACGATGCCCGCTTCTATTGCGGCCGAAGGTGATCCGGTCCGAACCTGTCTGCCTAGGACCTCCACCGTGCCCCGGCCGGGGTGCCGCAGACCGGCCAGCGCCCGCACCGTCTCGGTGCGGCCGGAGCCGGGCAGCCCGCCCAGGCCGACGACCTCTCCGGCGTGCACATCGATGGCAACGTTGTCAACGTACGAACTACCGCCCAGCTCCCGCGCGCTGAGAACCTCTTGCGCCGCAGGGGTGTGCTCGTGCGTGAACGCCGTTATCCCGGTGCGGCGGATGTCCGCGGCATCCCGGCCCAGCATGCTGGCGACCAGCTCGGCCGGCCCGATGTCGCACATCCGTCCAGTGTGGACGACCCTGCCGTCGCGCAGCACCGTCACCGTATTGCAGATCTGAAACAGTTCCAGCAGCCGGTGACTAATGTAGACAATAGACACGTCACGTTCGCTCAGCCGCCGGATCACCTCGAACAGGGTCCCGACCTCTTCGGAGTCCAATGAGGACGTCGGTTCGTCCATGATGACGACGCGACTGTCCGTGTTCACCGCGCGCGCGATCGCCACCATCTGTTGCTGCCCAAGGGTTAGTGAACGCAGTTCACGCCGCGGGTCGACCTCGATGGCCAGGGAGTCCAGCAGCCGCTCGGCATCCGCGTGCATCCGGCGGAAACTCACCATCCCCAGGCGGTTTCGTGGCTCCTTGCCGAGATACAGGTTGGCACTGACCGACATTGAGCCGACCAGGCTCAGTTCCTGGTATACCGCGCTGATTCCACGCTGCTGCGCGTCCTGCGGGCCGGTGAACCGCACCGGCCGGCCGCGGTGGAACACCAGGCCCTCGTCCGGGGAGTAGACCCCGGAGAGCACCTTGACCAGAGTGGACTTCCCGGCGCCGTTCGCCCCGACCAGGGCGTGCACCTGCCCGCGTTCGAGCAGGAAGTCCACGCCCCGCAGGGCGGGCACGCCGCCGAAGCGCTTGGTGACCCGCGCGGCTTCGAGCAAAAGGTCCTCCCAGTAGGCCGATCAGCAGGCATCCTGCTTGCCCGATATGGACGATGGTGGCACCTGGCGGCCCGAACGCAAAGAAACTTCATGGTTCTGGCGAAGCAAATGGTCCAAACCCGGGGCCGGTTTGGCAGGTCCACAGTGACCAGTCGGACTGGGCCGGCTGGCGTAGCTCCTCTCGGTGACGTCGTGTGTCCTATTAGTCACTGGGGCTGGACCGGGCGTCAAGAGTGTTCGTCGACCGATCGAAAATGACCGTTCCAGGACCCGGAAATGGTCATTGGAAACGACGTTTTGTTCCCTATCACGCGACTTATAGTCCTGATTGGGCGATGTGCACCTGGATGCCGGCCGCCTTGAATGCGGCCAGCTCATCGGGGTTGGCGCCGGCATCGGTCACCACGTGGGTGATGTCCTGAGTGGGCACTGTCTGGTACATGGTGTCGACGCCGATCTTGGTGTTGTCCACCAGTACCACCACTTCCTTGGCGGTGGCAGCGAGCGCGCGGTCGATCCCGGCGACGGCCCCGTTCGGTGTGGACATTCCGCGTGCCGCGGTGAGGCCGTTGCCGGACATGAACGCCCGCCGCACCCGCAGGCTCTTCACGCTGTCCTCGGCGGCGGTGCCGACGAGGGCGAAGATCGAGCCGCGCAGCAGCCCGCCGGTGACCAGCACCTCGATCCCGGACGCGCGCGCAAGCGCTTGCGTGACCAGCAGGGAGTTGGTCACCACGGTCAGCTCGGCGATCCGGGCCAGCCGTTTGGCCAGCGCGAGGGTGGTCGTGCCGGCGCCGATGACCACCGCGTCGCCGGGGCTGACCAGGTCGGCGGCCAGGTCGGCGATGGCCGCCTTCTCGTCGGCGGCCACCCCGGCCTTCTCGGTGTAGCTCGGTTCGTACGCGGTGCGGTCGTTGGCCACCGCCCCGCCGTGCCGGCGCGCCAGCATCCCCTCGGCCTCGAGCTGACGCAGGTCCCGGCGGACGGTCACCTCGCTGGTCTTCACGATCCGGGCCAGCTCGCGCAGGGACACGGCCCCGTTGGACCGGACGAGCTCGAGGATGACCTGGCGGCGTTCGGCGGCGAACATGTGATCGGTTGTGATCAGGACAGTCTGGCCAGGAACGCGTCCACCTCGGCCAGTGCCTTGGTCCGCACCGGTTCCGCGGACAGGAACAGGTCGTGCAGACCGTCGGTGATCTCCACGAGCGTGACGTTCTCGCCCAGTCCCGGACCGAACTTGATCATGTCGGCGACGTCCAGCACGGTGTCGGCCGTCATCGCGTCCTGCGACCACGCCTTGGCGTGCAGGTGGCTGCGGCTGGAGTGCAGGACCAGCACCGGCGCGGTGATGTTCAGGCCCTGCTGCAGGCGCGCGTGCCCGATCCGGATCGCGCGCAGCCAGCCGGCGTGCACCGGGAAGGCCATCAACGGCTTCATCCGCAGGTCGAACTCCCACTCACCGTGGTGGTCCTTGTGGATGCTCTGCCCGTACACCGGGCCAAGTCCCTTGCGCAGCACCAGTTTCGGCGCGATCCGGCCGACGAACTTGACCACCGAGGTGCCGGCGCCCTTCATCACCTCCGGCTCGGCCAGGTCGAACCACGGGCTGTTGAGCACCAGGGCGTCGACCTTCACCTCCGGCCGCTCGTTCAGCCACAACGGGGTGATCAGCCCGCCGGTGGAGTGGCCCATCAGCACGAAGCTCTCGTGGCCGTCCTCCTGCAGCCTGGCCGCGGCGGCGTCCAGCTCCTCGAAGTACTCGGTGATGTCCAGGGTGAAGTTGGGCAGGTCGCCGTCCCGCAGCGACCGGCCGTACCCCCGCAGGTCCAGCGCGTAGAAGTCGTAGCCCTGCGCGGTGAAATGCGCCGCGACGTGCTCCTGGAAGAAGTAGTCCGACCACCCGTGCACATACAGGATGGCCTTGGTCGCGTTCTCCGCCGCGAGCTTCACCAGCGTGGCCACCTTGCCACCGGCGAGCTCCAGCGTCCGCACGTCGTATTCGGTCACGCGTGCACACTAACCCGGAGTGTGACGTAGTCGAAGAGGCCAGGTGAGGCATGCTGTCGGGCATGCAGACAGAGCTCCACTACCTGGCCGGGCTGTCGCTGGCCGGGCGCCGGGTGGTCGTCGTCGGGGCGGGGACGGTGGCCCAGCGCCGCCTGCCCCGGCTGGTCGCCGCCGGCGCCCTCGTCGAGGTCATCGCCCCGTACGCCACCCCGGCCGTCCAGGCCATGGCCGACAACGGGGAGATCACCTGGCACCAGCGGCCGTACCAGGAAGGCGACCTTGCCGACGCCTGGTACGTGGTGAGCTGCGCGTCGGACACCGACGTGAACGCGGCGGTGTCCGGTGAGGCAGACCGGTCGCGGGTGTTCTGTGTGCGCGCGGACTCCGGCACGGAGGGCAGCGCGGTCACCCCCGCGGTCGGCGACCACGACGGCCTGCTCGTCGGTGTGCTCGCGGGTGGGGAGTACCGCCGGTCGGGTGCGGTGCGCGACGAGATCATGGACGCGTTGCGCGAGGGGCGGGTCTCGGACCGGCCAGTGGTGTCACCGTTGCCTGGTGTGGCTTTGGTCGGTGGCGGTCCCGGTGATCCGGAGCTGATCACGGTTCGCGGCCAGCGGCTGCTGGCCCGGGCTGATGTCGTTGTGGCGGACCGGCTTGCGCCCCGGGAGTTGCTGGAGTCGTTGGCGCCGCAGGTGGAAGTCGTCGACGCGGCCAAGATCCCCTACGGGCGGGCGGCGAGCCAGGACTTCATCAACTCCGTGCTGGTGGACCGGGCGCTGGCCGGGAAGTTCGTGGTGCGGTTGAAGGGCGGGGACCCCTACGTCTTCGGGCGGGGGTTCGAGGAGCTGATCGCCTGCGCCGAAGCGGGTGTCCCGGTGACCGTTGTTCCCGGTGTCACAAGCGCTTTCGGCGCCCCCGCGGTCGCGGGCATCCCGGTCACCCACCGCGGCGTCGCGCATGAGGTCGTGGTCGTCTCCGGCCACGTCGCCCCCGGCTCCGACCAGTCCCTTGTGGACTGGAACGCCCTGGCCCGCCTCCAGGGAACCATCGTCCTGATGATGGGCGTGGAGCGCATCGCCGCCTTCGCCGCGGCACTGCTGGCCGGCGGCCGCCCCGCGGACACCCCCACGGCCGTCGTCCAAGAAGGCACGACGCGAACTCAACGAGTCCTCCACGCCACCCTCGGCACCATCGCGGAAGAAGTAGCAACCCAAGGCATCCGCCCACCCGCCGTGATCATCATCGGCCCGGTCGCAGCCCTCGCCGAAAAGTACCTCTAGTCCACATCGGAGCACGCTCAGGCTGTGCCTAAGGCAAGTGCGGCTTGAGCGGGTTCGCAGACCCGAGAACCACTGATGGGGTGGCCTCAACGGATTGAGGCCACCCCATCAGTGTCCAGGTATCAGTGGGTGCGTTCGTGCTGGGAACGCTTGTTGCGGGTGGGGCGGTGGTCGCGGTCGCGCTTGGGGCCGGCGAACTTGCCGTCGGAGGGACGGTGCTCGCGCTCGCGGTCCCGGTCGCGGCCGGTGCCCTCGGCGGAACGGTGGCCGCCGCCGAACTTGCGGTTGCCGCCCTTGAACCCACCGGAACCCTTGAAGCCGCCCGAGGAGCCCTTGAACCCGCCGGACCGCTTGGGCCGGGTGGAGGGCGCCGGGGCCGGACGCTCGGGCACCGGCTCGCCGCTGGGTGTGCGGGCACCGGTGATGCGGACCAGCTCGGCGTCACCCGGGCGGACCCGGACGTTGTGCGCGCGGACGCCGGCGCGGTCGGTCATCCGGCGGACGCTGTGCCGCTGGTCGTGGGTGATCAGGGTGACCACGGTGCCGGACTGCCCGGCGCGCGCGGTACGGCCGGCGCGGTGCAGGTAGTCCTTGGAATCGGCCGGCGGGTCGACGTGCACGACGAGGCTGATGTCGTCCACGTGGATGCCGCGGGCGGCGACGTCGGTGGCGACCAGCACGGGGGTGTGGCCGTCCTTGAACTCGGCCAGCACGCGGGTCCGCGCGCCCTGGGCCTTGCCGCCGTGCAGCGCACCGGCGTTGACCCCGATCGACCGCAGCCGGGTGGCCAGCCGGTCGACGTGGTGCTTGGTGCGCACGAACATGATGGTCCGGCCCTCGCGGGCGGCGACCTCGGCGACCACAGTGGCCTTGTCCTCACGGGACACCAGCAGCACGTGATGGTCCATTGTGGTCACACTGGCGGTCGCGGGCGCGACG